>JAZNXR010000130.1:0-2465 GCA_045593985.1 Eubacteriales bacterium | reverse complement strand
CTTCATGCATGACAACTTCTTTGATCATATAGACATTCCGGCAGAGAACGTAAACATTCTTAACGGCATGGCTGAAGATCTCGAAGCAGAGTGCAAGCGCTACGAGGATAAGATCGCATCCTACGGCGGAATCGACCTCTTCCTCGGCGGAAGCGGCGTTGACGGACACATCGCATTCAACGAGCCCTTCACCTCGCTCACCTCGCGTACAGGCGTCCGCGCACTTACCGAGGATACCCTTATCGGAAACTCCCGCTTCTTCGGTAACGATCCGAATAAGGTTCCGAAGACCGCACTTTCGGTTGGCGTAGGCACGGTTTGCGACTCCAAGCAGGTTCTTCTTCTCATCAGCGGACACAATAAGGCGCGCGCACTCCGTCACTGCGTTGAGGGCGGCGTAGACCACGCTTGGACGATCAGCGCTCTCCAGCTTCACAAGGACGGCATCATCGCTTGTGACGAGGCAGCTTGCGGCGAGCTTAAGGTCGATACCTATAAGTACTTCAAGGAAATCTACAAGGACGAAAAGTAATTTATAAAAAAGTAAGGCACGTTGTGCCTTGCTTTTTTATCGTTATGCTTCTGGTTACGATCGGAAATAAGTCGTGCTTGAATAACGAATGTATCAAAACAATTTGAAAAAGTGTTATTTTCGTCACGAATATACAAAACCGCTTGCAATAGTTTTTGGGGCGTGTTATAATGGATCAACGAAATCATTTGCGAGGTAATTATTATGGCAAAAAGAATACTTTTCCAGGGCGACTCAATAACCGACTGCGGACGCAACCGAGACTACTTCTACGGCATGGGAGAGGGATATCCCCGTCTCATAGAGGCGTCGCTCGGCATGCAAAACCCGAACGAATATGAATTTGTCAACCGCGGCATTAGCGGAAACAGAATTGTTGACGTTTATGCACGCATAAAGGCGGATTTCATCAACCTTGCCCCCGATTATGCGAGCATTTATATCGGCGTAAACGACACGTGGCACGAAATCGCTTCACAAAACGGTGTTGATACCGAAAAGTTCGAAAAAATCTATACAATGTTGATAGACGAGATCAAGGCGGCGCTTCCCGATATCAAGCTGATGATAATCTCCCCGTACGTTCTTGAAGGAACCGCAACCTGCAATACCGAGGAGATCCCCGACCGACTTGCACGATTCAGAGTGGACGTGGCGGAAAAGGCGGCTGTTTCGAAGAAGATCGCCGAAAAATACGGACTCCCCTTGATCGAGCTTCAGCCTGTGTTTGATGAGGCTTGCAAAAAGGCAGAGCCGAGCTATTGGGCGTATGACGGAGTTCACCCGACCGCAATGGGACACGAGCTTATAAAGCGTTTGTGGCTTGACGCGTTTGAAACCATAAAGTAAAAAAAGCACCCGAAAGGGTGCTTTTTTGTTCATCTTAAATGCAAAATGCCCCAAATTTTTCACTTAAGATAGAGAAAAGTTATTGACTTTTACCTTGCTCGTTGTTATAATGAGATTAAATTAACACCATTTTGTTCGCTCGTAAACGAAGAAGGAGAATAAACTTATGAAGAGAATGAAAAAAGGGCTGTCGCTGATACTGGCGTGTCTCGTTCTTTTGCTTGGAATCGGGAACACGTTTGGCATGATCGCTTATGCCGAATCGGTCATCGAGATCGATACTGCGTCCGAGCTGCGCAAGATCGGTAACGATGCCGATTATCCGGTGACGGGCAGCTATAAGCTGACAGCCGATATCGATCTTTCGGGAACGACCTGGACGGTGATTCCCGGATACTTCAGCGGCGTTTTTGACGGAAACGGACATAAGATCACCGGAATGACGACGGGAAGCCCCGACGCTCCTTATACCTCGACGTCCGGTTGGGGTATTTTCACGGAGCTTTCGGGCACGGTTAAAAACCTTAAGCTTGCAGATATCTACTTCAACGTCGGCTCTGACAATAAGCCGGTCGGCGGCATCTGCGGATACCTTCGTGACGGTGCGGTCGTCGAAAACGTACATATGTCGGGTGAGATCATAGATATTACCTCCCGTCAGGTACGAATCGGCGCCGTTGCGGGAAGCGCAAGAGGCGCGTTTACCGTCAGAAACTGCTATTTTGACGTTGACCTCACCGGCGGCTACGGCGCTACCGACGGAGACAGACAGGTCGGTATTGCGTCGATCGTCGGAAGTGCCAGCACGTCGACGGGCGGAACGATCTCTGACTGTGTATCCGTAGGTGATGTAACTCTGACTACAAAAGGATACATAGGTGCGCTTGTAAGCGAATATTACGGCAGACCTCCATCCGGAACGCCGCACGCAGTGACAAACTCCTACTTTGCAGGCAGCCTTTCCTATCCGAACGGAACTCTGCTTAACGACGGCGTCGGAACAAAGATGACTGTCGATCAGCTTCTTAACGGATCTCTTATGGGCGTTCTATGATCCGCTAGGACAGTTACACACAGAAGCATT
>JAZNXR010000129.1:0-28659 GCA_045593985.1 Eubacteriales bacterium | reverse complement strand
TTTCGCGTAGCGAAATACATCATATCGCCGCAGGCGATACTCCATTTCACTAAAGAGCCAAAATTCATACACAAGCTTAATTTTCACATCCGTGCGCATAAAACCGCAGATATATATGAATAGAACGAAAATATTTCCTCAATTAGTTGTATTTTCGTCACATTTTTTTGAAAAAGCTATTGCAAAGTACACTAAAATGGTATACAATATAGACGCAAAGGAAAAACGCTCCTTTCGCATAAAGAAACACCCCTTTTTGAAAGGATAAAATAAATATATGTCACGTTTTGTTTACGCGGATAACGCCGCTACCACGAGCGTTTCGCCTGAGGTTTTAAACGCTATGCTTCCCTATTTCGGAAGCGAGTACGGAAATCCCTCAAGCCTCTATTCGCTCGGCAGAAAAAGCGCCGAGGCGATAGCCGAAGCACGTGAGAAAATTGCTTCGCTGCTTGGCGCAAAGCCAAATGAAATTTTCTTCACGTCCTGCGGCTCCGAGTCGGATAACTGGGCAATCAAGGGCGCCGCTCACGCTAATATGTCAAAGGGCAAGCACATAATCTCGACGGTCTACGAGCACCACGCAGTGCTTCACACCCTTGACGCGCTCAAAAAGGACGGCTTTGAGGTTACTCTTCTTGAAGTCGATAGCGAAGGTCTTATCTCTCCCGAGCAGCTTGAAAAGGCGATCCGTCCCGATACGATCCTCGTCGCTATGATGTACGCAAACAACGAGATCGGAACGATCCTCCCGATAAAGGAGCTTGCAGAGGTTGCACACGCTCACAAGGTTCCCTTCTTCACCGACGCAGTTCAGGCGGTCGGAAACATTCCGATCAATGTAAACGACCTCGGTGTCGATATGCTTTCCCTTTCGGGACATAAGATCCACGCACCCAAGGGCATAGGCGCGCTTTATGTTAAGACGGGAACTCGCCTGCATAACCTTATCGACGGCGGAGGACAGGAAAGACGTCGCCGCGGCGGTACAGAAAACGTCGCTTACATCGTCGGACTCGCAAAAGCTCTTGAAATTGCGATCGAACAGCTCCCCGATATGGAGCGAATCAAGAAAATGCGCGACCGTCTTGCCACCGAAATTTCAAAGATCCCAGCTACAAGAATCAACGGCTCAATGGAACACCGTCTCCCCGGAAACCTCAACGTAGCGTTTGAATATATCGAAGGCGAAAGCCTGATACTGCTTCTCGATATGGCCGGAATCGCCGCATCGACAGGCTCGGCTTGCTCAACAGCATCGCTTGAGCCGTCACACGTACTTCTCTCGATCGGACTTCCTCATGAAAAGGCGCACGGCTCGCTCCGTCTCACCCTTTCACACGAAAACACCAACGAGGACGTTGATTACATTCTCGAAAAGCTCCCGCCCATCGTTGCACGCCTGCGCGAGATGAGCCCACTATATAATAATTGAAATAAGGATAGAAAAATATGAATTACAGCGCAAAAGTTATGGACCATTTCGCAAATCCGCGAAATGTTGGTGAAATAGAAAACCCCTCTGCCGTCGGTGAGGTAGGAAATGCAACCTGCGGCGATATAATGAGAATTTACCTCAAAATCGAAAACGATATAATCGTTGACGTAAAGTTCAAAACCTTCGGTTGCGGTGCTGCAATTGCAACATCGTCGATGGCGACCGAGCTTATCAAGGGCAAGAGCATCGACGAAGCGCTCATGCTGACGAATAAGGCGGTCGTTGAAGCGCTCGACGGTCTGCCCCCCGTTAAGCTTCATTGCTCGGTACTTGCAGAGGAAGCGGTTAAGGCGGCAATCAACGATTACTACAAGCGCAACGGCATCGACAAGGTCGTCGAGATCCACGGTCACGAATGCCACGGCGATTGCTCCGCTTGCAATAATCCGCATCACGATTAATATTTAAAAATGAGCCGACATCGGCTCATTTTTTATTTGAAAATAGACGGTAACCGCTATTTTAATAATGAAATATTGCAAAACACAAAAGGCCCCGTAAAAACGCGGCTTTTTTCATACTTTTCCCTGCTCCTTCATAATATTTAAAAAAACACGAAGGAGCAGAAAAATGAAAAAAATTTTATCGGTAATACTATCCGTAATAATGCTTTTCTTTCTTCCGATAAAGCCGCAAGCGGGCGAGCTTTACGGCGAAGCAAAAAGCGTAATTTTAATGGAAGCATCAACTGGCGAAATTCTTTACGAGCACAACGCAGACCTGCGTCTGCCGCCCGCATCGGTAACGAAGATCATGACCATTCTTCTCGTCGTAGAGGAGCTTGACAAAGGCACGGTTGCCCTCTCCGACACCGTTCAGGTAAGCGATCGCGCCTCTAAAATGGGCGGTTCTCAGGTATATCTCAAGGCAGGCGAAATAATGACGGTCGAGGATCTACTCAAAAGCGTCGTCGTTGCCAGCGCAAACGATGCATCAACCGCCCTTGCCGAGCATATAAGCGGAAGCGTTGAGGAATTTGTTCGGAGAATGAACGAGCGAGCGCATCAGCTCGGAATGGAAAATACGGTTTTTGAAAATCCCACAGGACTTGACGACAGCGTAAAGGATCATCTGACTACCGCGCGTGATATTGCGCTTATGTCAGCGGAGCTGATAAAACATCCCATCGTATTCAACTACTCGACGATCTGGATGGATAGCATCCGAAACGGCGAATTCGGGCTGACGAACACAAACCGCCTGATCCGCTTCTACAAGGGCGCAACAGGGCTCAAAACCGGCTCGACCTCAAAGGCTGGCTTCTGCATCAGCGCAACGGCAGAACGAAACGGAATGCACCTGATTGCCGTTGTTATGGGCTCTCCCACACGTGACAGCCGAAATGAAACTGCGAAGTCGCTCCTCGATTACGGCTTTTCCGCTTACCGTTATTATAGCTGCGACCAAGAAAAAATCGGTGAAATAGAGGTCATCAGCGGTGTGAAAAACTCCCTTTCGCTCATTGGCGAGAGCTTCGGAAAGCTTCTTCCGAAGGACAAATTCGCTTCAGGCGTAAAGGCCGAGGCAGTGCTTCCGAAATCGGTAAAGGCCCCGATCAAAGCGGGGGAGCAAATCGGCGAGATCATATTCAAAATTGATGGCGAAATAATTGGAAAAGCGCCCATAAGAGCCGCTGAAACAATTGAAAAAATCAGCTATTTCGAAGTGCTTAAACGTCTTTTCACCTCATTTTTCTCGTCAATTTAATTACATTTTTTTCATTGAATTATTCCTCGTCCGCTTCAAATAATAATATCGGGACGTTATTCCCTTAATAATATTTGAGAGGCGAAAAAATGAAAAAGATAATATTAGCTCTTGCGCTATGTTCTCTTACGCTGTCAATGGCATCCTGCGCCCGTGGCGGTAATATAGACCGTGGTAACGGCGGCAGGATAGGAACTCACTATTACCACAGCGAGACTACCGTGCCCGATACCGATATGAATGAAAGACGCCGTGATCTTGGCGAGGATATTTATAACATTCCGCGCGATATTCGTCGCGGTATACGCAATTTCGGCGGAGATATAAAGGACGGTATCGACCGCAGTATGAATGACAGCAGTATGCACGATAACGGCATGATAAAATAAAAAAATTCTCCCCTTTCGGGGAGAATTTTTTACTATTAATTAAAGTCCCTTCTTGGCTCTTTCTACCTTCTCGATATCGGAGAAGTTATGAGTCGGAACGTGACCGCTGAGCGGAATGAGCTTTTCGTGGATGCAGTCGATGATAGCATCCTCGAACGGGAAGAAGGACTTTTCAAGCTCGAATGCGGGAGTGATCCAGTTTCTTGAGCCGAGAGCAACAGGCGGAGCATCGAGGTAGTCGAAGCAGAACTCTGTGATGTTCGCAGCCATATCCTTCATCATCGAAGCTCTTTCACAAGCATCTCCTACGATAACGATCTTACCGGTCTTCTTAACCGATTCGATAACCTTGTCGTAGTTGAAGGGTACAAGAGAACGCGCATCGATGATTTCAGCAGAAACGCCGTACTTTTCTTCAAGCGTCTTTGCTGCGTTCATCGCGCGGTAAAGGGTTGCGCCGATGGTGAGAATGGTAACGTCCTTACCGGCTCTCTTTACGTCGGGCTCACCGAATTCAATAGAGAACTTGCCCTCCGGTACGCCTTCCTTAACGAATTC
This sequence comes from Eubacteriales bacterium, assembly GCA_045593985.1. Taxonomy (GTDB): domain Bacteria; phylum Bacillota; class Clostridia; order Oscillospirales; family CAG-272; genus Colimorpha_A. Next base: position 24,507 of record JAZNXR010000129.1, on the reverse strand, counting down.
CTCGCCGAAGCCGTAAACTCTCTGCGACTCGAAGAATACGACAGGATCGGTGCCGTCAAGAGCGCTGGTCATAAGGCCCTTTGCATCGGTAGGAGTTACGGGGAATACGACCTTAAGTCCGGGGATGTGAGAGGTAATTGCAGTCCAGTCCTGGCTGTGCTGTGCGCCGTACTTCGAGCCAACAGAAACACGAAGAACGATAGGCATCTTAAGAATACCTGCGCTCATTGCCTGCCATTTAGCCATCTGGTTGAATATTTCGTCTCCTGCGCATCCGATAAAGTCTGCATACATAAGCTCAACGATTGCACGGCCGCCGCACATTGCGTAGCCTACTGCCGAGCCAACGATAGCGGATTCGGAAATGGGAGAGTTGAAGAAGCGGTGATAAGGAACTGCCTCGGTCATCTTCTTGTAAACGCCGAATGCGCCGCCCCAGTCACGGTTATCTTCACCGTATGCGATAAGGGTAGGATCGTCATAGAACTTGTCGATGATCGGCTCAAAGAGACCGTCGCAGACGTTATACATCTTCATCTTGGATACAGGCTTGCCGTCCTTGTCAGTAGCGGTACGAACCTTACCCTTGATCTCCTTAACACGGGGACACTCTTCCTTAGGCATGAGCATTTCAGCCTCACGCTCGGGCTCCATGGAAACAACCTTCTGGTTAGAGAACATAATGGAGGCGATAGCATCGGGCTCCTTGTTAAGATCCATGCGAGGAGAGATCTCGTCGTTGATAGCGAGCTTCATGATCTCGGTCATGCGAGCGGTGATCTGCTCGTGCATAACTGCGAAATCGTTTTCGGTTGCGATCTTGCCCTTGATGAGCTTTTCCTTGAACGCAACGATCGGATCGGCGCTCTTCCAAGCCTCGATCTCCTCCTGAGTACGGTAGGTAGAGGAGTCGGAGGGGGAGTGACCGGATACACGGTAGGTAACAACGTCGAGGAGCGCAGGGCCCTTGCCCTCGAGAAGAAGCTTCTTCTTTCTCGATACGGCGTCAATAACCGCAAGCGGATCGTAGCCGTTTACACGCTCTGCGTGCATCTGGGACGGGTTGAAGCCGGCACCGAGACGGGCTACCATATCGAAGCCCATCGTCTCACCTCTCGTCTGTCCGCCCATACCGTAGTGGTTATTAAAGACGTTAAAGAGGATAGGCATACCGCCGTCAGAATACTTGCCGTCCATGCCCCAGAGCTTGGTGATCTGGTCCATAGATGCAAAGTTGAGAGATTCAAGAACGGGGCCGCGTCCTGTTGCACCGTCACCGCAGTTGGAGATAACGATACCGGGCTTGCCGTTCGAACGCTTATAGAGAGCCGCACCGAGTGCGATAGGAGCAGATGCGCCAACGATAGCGTTGTTAGGCATAAGTCCGAAGGGAATGAAGAAGGCGTGCATAGATCCGCCAAGACCACGGTTGAAGCCGGTCTTACGAGCGAAGATCTCGGCAAGTGCGCCGTAAAGAAGGAAGTTTATAGCAAGCTCCTTTACGTTTCCGCCTGCGTTCATGTGCTTTTCAACAACGGCAAGAACAGTTCCGTCAAGGAATTCCTTCATAATAGCGTAAAGCTCTTCGTCGTTAAGCTTCTCGATAGAGGAAAGTCCCTTAGCGAGAATTTCGCCGTGCGAACGGTGAGAGCCGAAGGAAAAGTCGTTGATATCAAGGCAGTAAGCCTCACCGACAGCAGACGCTTCCTGACCTATCGAAAGGTGAGCAGGGCCGGGGTTGTTGTACTTAACGCCGTTGTATTCGCTCTTGACCTTGACCTCGTTCAGCATGGTCTCGAACTCACGAATGATCGCCATATCGCGATAAATGCGGAGGAAGTCCGCCTTTGTGTATATCTTCTTTTCCTCGGTCAGTGTCTTATTATACTGACAAACGGGAATGTCCTCAAAATGAATATAACCGCTTTCAAAGGCTTTTGAGGGATCTACGTATTGACTCTTAGGCATAGTTTTGTTCTCCTTTTATATCAATAAATTTAATTTCAAATCATGAACATTGCTTCACGGATAACTTCACCGACAGTCGGATGCGGGAAGACGATCTTCTGCACCTGCTCGACTCTCATTTCACGGTCGACCATAAGTGCCGCACCGTAAATGATTTCCGATGCATAGTTACCGATCATGTGAACGCCGATAACCTTGCGATGCTCCTTGTCGATGATGAGCTTGACGATACCGTCACCGCCCTCGTTTTCGGCAATATATCTGCCGCTGTACTTGAGCGTGAAGCTCTCGACCTTCGCATCAAGCCCCTTCGCCTTAACGGTCTCGGAGGTTTCGCCAACCGAGGCAACCTCGGGATTGGTGTAAATTACTGCGGGAATGGAGCTGTAATTCATTCTGTCGGGCTTGCCGAGCATATTGTTAACAGCAACCTCACCCTCACGGTATGCGGTGTGAGCAAGCATACTCTTGCCGTTTACATCGCCTGCCGCCCAAACGCCCGAAACGTTGGTTTCAAGCTTATCGTTTGTGACGATTGCGCCTCTTTCGGTAAGAACTCCGATGCTTTCAAGGCCGATACCCTGTGTCATCGCGCGGCGACCGATTGATACGAGAACTGCATCGGCAGAAGCGGATTCTTCCTTGCCGTTGATCTCGTAATTTACGCAGTCCTTGCCGACAGAGGTAACCTTTGCGCCGAGAAGGAAGGTAACGCCCTTCTTAACGTAATTCTTATAAAGGATCTTCGAGATCTCGCCATCCGTCGGGCCTGCAATATGGTCAAGCATTTCGATAACAGTGACCTTACTACCGATCGAGTTGAAATAAGAAGCCATTTCAAGGCCGATAACGCCGCCGCCGATTACAACGAGCTTTTCGGGAACCTTTTTCATATCGAGGATCTCACGGTTCGTCATTGCAAAACCGCTGTCAACTGCCTCACGAAGACCGGGAATAGGAGGAACAGCAGCAGTCGAGCCGGTACAGATCAGGAGCTTTGCGCCCTTATATTCCTCGTCGCCTGCCTTGACGGTAAATCCGCTTGCATCCTTGCCCATAATCGTTCCGTAAGCGTTAACTACGGTTACGCCTGCACGCTTCATCGAAGCGCCGATTCCGCCGACAAGAGTTTTAACAACTCTTCCCTTTCTGTCGATAACGGCAGAATGGTCGATTTTTGCGCCGTCAAACTTGACGCCGTATTCGTCACTATGCTTTGCATAGTCGAAGATCTTTGCGGAATAAAGAAGTGTCTTTGTCGGAACACAGCCCTCGTTAAGGCAAACGCCGCCAAGCGCTCTGCCCTCGATAAGAAGCGTTTTAAGACCGCCGTGAGCTGCTCTTTCAGCAGCATTGTAGCCTGCAGGGCCGCCGCCTAAAATTATCAGATCGTACATACTGTTCACCTCTTACTTTGCAAGAAGAAGATTGAAATTCGTAAGGTTATCGCAAAGAGCCTTGAGGAACTTCGCCGCAGGCGCACCGTCAAGAGCACGGTGGTCAAAGGTGAGCGAAAGTCCCATAGCAGGATAGGTGCTTCCGTCTGCCTTAACTCTGTAAGTTACGGCATCAACACCGAGAATACCTGTCTGGGGGGGATTGATAACGGGAGTGAAGGACTCAATTCCCATAGCGCCGAGATTGGTTACGGTGAACGATGCTCCCTTAAGCTTATCGGGAGCGATGCTTCCCGACTGCGCTGCCTTGATAACGGTCTTTGCTTCGGAAGAAAGCTCGTTAAGCGAGAGCTTTTCTGCGCCGAATACGGTAGGAACGAGAAGTCCTCTTTCGGTATCAACCGCAATACCGAGGTTAACGGTATTGAAGTAACGGATTATATCCTTGTCGTCAAGATAGTGAGCATTGAGATCCTTGAAGGAAAGAATGGTTCTCGACACCGCATAAAGAATAATATCGTTTATCGTAATATTGTTAAGTCCGAGCTTCTCGGCATTATCCTTAACAGCCGCACGGAACGCCATGATAGCCGTTGCGTCGAAGGAGGAATTGAGAGTAAGCTGAGCCATATTCGAAAGAGATGCGTGCATGCTCTTTGCAATGACCTTGCGGATATTCGGAATCTTAACGTCGGTATAATCGTCAAGCACGGGAGCAGCAGCGGCAGGAGCAGAAACGGTCTTTTCAACCGGCTTGTCTGCATTCGTCCAGCCCTTATCGAGCAGAGCGTTAATATCACGCTCAATGATTCTTCCGTTAGGCCCTGTCGGAATCGCGCGGGAGATATCCGCATCTGTTCTCTCGGCAAGATGACGTGCGCGAGGAGAGATCTTGATTCTGCCCTCGGTGCTGACCGCACTGCCGGTAGCTACCGCCGGAGCCTTTTCCTCTGCTTTAATTTCAACCTTTGCTTCCTCCTTGACTTCCTCTGCCTTGGGCGCTTCCTCAGCCTTCGGAATAAGAGAAGAAATATCCTCTCCCTCGTTACCGATCACGCATACGGGCAATAGACATTCAACGTCGTCGCCCTCCTCGTGAAAAATTGCAAGAAGCGTACCTGAAACAGTCGAAAGCTCGTCGAAGCTCGACTTATCGGTCTCGTAGGAGAAAAGAACATCCTTTTCCTCTACCTTGTCACCGACCTTTTTCTTCCATTCGGTGATAACACAGCTTTCAACGCTCTGTCCCTGACGGGGCATAATTACAACCTGTGCCATAATAGTCCTCCTATATATTAATCAAAAAATTTTAAGCAATAATAATATCAATATTTTCCGCTTTTGCCCTCTCAACAACGTCCGAAGGAAGCTCTCCGTCGGAAATTATGCAGTCGATATCGGAAAAATTACTGAAGGTGTAAGGCAAGCTCTTGTCGGTTTTTGATGCATCCATCAGAACGACGACCTTGCGTGCCTTTTCAATTACGAATTTCTTAAGCTCGCAGTCATTGTAGTTACCGCAGGTAAGCCCGTCCTGCGCCGAAACGCCCGACGGAACGATAAACGCAACGTCAATATTGATGCCCTCAAGGAACTGCACAGCCTGATTACCCGAAACAGTGACGTTATCACGGTTTATCATGCCGCCGACGATATTCACTATCGGCTGGTCCTTTTTCATAAGCTCCATAGCGACATTAAGACCGGTTGTCGTAACGATAAGACGGCTGTTCGGAATAATCTCCGCAAGGCGCAAAACGGTAGTACCGGAATCAAGGAAAATGCTTCGTCCCGTTTCGATAAACTTAAGCGCCTCGTTTGCGATTTTTTCCTTTGCATAGGAATTTGAATGCATACGCAAACTGAACGCATCCTCCATCGAGGTCTTGATAAACTTCATGGATCTTGCGCCGCCCCGCACCTTTATAGCCTCGCCCTGTCGCTCGAAATACTCAATATCTCGGCGCAAGGTCATGCTTGAAACGTCGGGGAACATTTCCTCCAGCTCGTGGAGGGTGATAAAGGGCTTGCTTTGGAATAGCTCGTGAATCGCATTTCTTCTTGCCAAGCTCATTTCGTTCTCCTTTTTATTCGGATTTATAAGCATGTTAATTTTAACACACACATGCAATTATATCACATTTTTTAACATTTGTCAACGCCCGATCACCCATTTAACGCCAAAAAAATCCCTCAAAACGTGTTAAACGCTTGAGGGATCTGTTAACTTTTGTGAATTTTCACTTTATAGTTATCATATCTGCGATTTTGATAACGTCGCCTGCTCCGAGAATCATGACAATATCGTTTTCGTCACAGTTGTTTTTGAGATATTCCGCAATATTCTCGAAGGTATTAAGGCATATTCCGTTCGGAGTTTTTTCTGCAAGCAGCTCACTCGAAACGCCGAGAGTGTCGGTCTCGCGTGCGGCGTAAATATCGGCAAAAAGCGTGATGTCGGAATCGAAGAAGGAGGCGGTAAAATCGTCAAAGAGAGATGCGGTGCGAGAATAGGTGTGCGGCTGGAATACCGTCACAACACGCTTGCCGAAGCTCTTTGCGGCATTTAGCGTCACCTTTATTTCCGACGGATGATGAGCATAGTCGATGTAAACCGCTGCCCCGGCTTCGGTCTTTCCCTTGTATTCAAAGCGCCGTTTCGCTCCGCCGAAGGCGTAAAGCCCTGCCTTTACCGCATCAAAGCTTGCGCCGTTTGTAAGCGCAGAAGCGGCTGCGGCCAGTGCATTGTACACGTTATGAGCTCCGGGAACTGTAAGCGTGATATTTCCGAGCTTCTCGCCATGATGTGTCAAATCAAACGAGGCACAGCCGCGGTTATAAACGATATTCTCGGCATTGTAGTCACCCTTGCCGCAAGCGGAGAAGGTGACGACCTTGCCCTCGTAGCCGTTTTTCAGCGCAATCGCCTCGGAATCGTCGGCATTAAGAACTGCAACCGAGCCGTAGCCGATATACTGTCTGAATGACGCGCGAAGCTGGTCCATTGTTTTGAAGTAGTCGGCATGATCGTATTCGAGGTTCGTCACAACGGCCGTCGTCGGGCAGAAGGAAAGAAAGGAGTCGCAATATTCGCACGCCTCAAATATAAAATAGTCCTCTTTTCCGAGATGATATGCGCCGCTGATCGAGGAAAGCTCCGCACCGCTAACAACGGTAGGATCATAATTTCCGGATAGATAGATCTCTGTAAGCATCGAGGTAACCGTGCTTTTTCCGTGTGTGCCGCTTACACCGATTCTGCAGATATATTCGCTCATAAGCCAACCGAGATATTCGCCACGGGTAATAAGCGGAATGCCGCGCGTTATTCCCATTTTTAGCTCGGGATTTTCAAAATTGACCGCCGCAGTATATACGATAGCGTCACAGTCGAGGACGTTTTCCTCACGGTGACCGTAATAAACATTTATTCCCATATCAGTCAAGCGCTCGGTCATTGCGCTCTTTGCTCTGTCGCTTCCCGTAACGGCGTAACCCTTCGTTTTGGTTATAGCGGAGAGCGATGACATACTGATGCCGCCTATTCCGACGAAGTGTATCTTTTTTGCGCTCGCCATTATTTCCGCAATTTCTTTTATGTTCATGACGTTCCTTTCCTTTTCTATTAAATGTTATACTGTTTCCAATATATACAAAAAATTTAAAAATATTTTAAAAAAGCATCAATTTTTCGTCTAAATGTGGTCACAAAGAGCAAATATAATATTATTTGTTAACAATATTACCAACTCTGAGCATTATGGAGGCACGTCATGCAGATCACGGACATCAAGATTCGCAAGACCTTTAATGACGATGGCCCGATGAAAGCCGTCGTTTCTGTCACGTTTGACCGACAGTTGGCACTTCATGACATCAAAGTTATTTACAGCAAGGAAAAATATTTCATCGTTATGCCGAGCCGCAAAAATCCGGACGGCACATATAGGGATATAATTCATCCCATCAATTCGGAATTCCGTCAGCTCCTTGAAACAGCTGTTCTCGACGAATACTTTGCCGAGCTCAAGCGCATCGAGGAAGGCGAAGCTACCGAAGATGAGCCTCTCGAATAATGAGAAGGCCGCCGTTGTCGCTTAAGGGCTCGTCCGAAAGCGACACGGCTTTTATTTTGCGCTCATTCAGAAATTCCTCGATAATATAGCCGTCGGGATGAGAATAAAGATCCCCGAAAAATACACAAGTATCATCACTCACAAGAAAGCCGCTTCCGCCGATAAAGCCGGTATCGTAGCCGCTTAATTCTATATGGCCCGGGCGAATAACGAGAACGTCAATTCCGTTATTCTTAAGTGCCGCAGCAATCCCCTTATCGGCAGTAACGGCGGCATTTCCGAGCATCATAACCGAGCATCTCGTATATCCCTGCTTGACGGGGACAAACGAGCAATATGCTTCTGTTATTTTCCTTGAAACAAAGCCATCCTTGCCGTAAAGGATATCATTTACGCCAAGACAGTCAAAATACACGTCGGACGGGTATTCCCCGCCCGGCGTTTTTTCGTCCAAAACGAAATTGCAGGGCAGCGCCGAAAAAAGCTCGCGGTTTTCCTCGTAATAATCTCTGCCGACAAGGATCTCCCCACTCGGCAAAGGGTAAAAAAGCATATCGGGGTGTGACGACACAGGCTCGGAAAGCCCTCTCCATCTCGGCAAAGAAATAATCTCTCCGTAAGAGGAAAGGCTCTCTTTTACCTCAGAGGACATCCTCGCATCAACAAGAATCTTCATATTTCACCAAGAAAAAGACCGAACGGCAAAATCGTTGCCATTCGGTCGTTTGAGCATAGTTAGAGGGCTTGCTTTCCCAATTTATTAAGCTCTTTCTACTTTACCCGAGCGCAGGCAACGAGAGCATACGTGAACGGTCTTGTTTGTGCCGTTTACAACTGCCTTAACCTTTCTTACGTTGGGCTTCCAGTTTCTGTTGGTCTTGCGGTTGGAATGAGAAACGTTATGACCAAAAACAACGCCCTTGCCGCAGATATCACACTTTGCCATTTTTAGGACACCTCCATCCATATATCCGAAATTATATCAATTATTTCTTATTTAGAAATTCATACCCGATAAGTATATCACAGCTTTTTAAAAAATGCAATAGAATTTTTAAAAAAAGTTATTTTTCCTCGTCATTATTCTCGGTTTTTTTCTTTTTGAAGGAAAATTTGCTTTCAGTTCCGTTCAGAAGTCGCTTAATATTACCTCTGTGAAGGAAGATAACGAGCAAGCATTGAATCATCAAAAAGACTACTCCCAGGTGACTTACGTCGTAATTCAAGCTCTTTACGATGTTATGCACGATAACGGGAGCCATAAGCGCCGAGAAAACCGATGCAAGGGAAACGTATTTCGTTCCGAGTACAACGATGGCGAAGATAGCAAGCATTATCAAAAACGCAAGCGGCTCCATAACGAGAATAACTGCCGCAGTTACCGCCACACACTTTCCGCCCTTGAATTTATAGTAGCAAGGAAAGGCGTGACCGAGAGCGCACATAAGTCCGGTCAGATATCCGAACACGTCTCCGACAAGGAACTTTGCGATAACAACGGGAAGCACGGTCTTTAAAATATCACCGACAAGTGTTGCAACTCCTGCTGCCTTGCCGTATGTACGTGACATATTTGTTGCGCCGGCGTTTCCGCTGCCCTTTGTTCTTATATCCTCGTGAAACTTGATCTTCGAAATTATAACCGCAAAATTCATGCTTCCGAGGAAGTAGCCGAGAACCGCTATCGAGATCGCGATAAGATAATAAACCCAGCCTGCAAGCTTGCCGTCTGCGACCATAAGTCCGAGCGGCCCTTGTATTATACGGTATATACCTCTTGTCGTCTTTTCGATGACCTCGGGATCGACTTCGGTGGTAACAGTATTTAAAAATATCATTTACCGCTATCCTCCCCACGCTCACGAATTATTATCTTAATAGGAGTACCCTTGAAGCCAAAGGTCTCTCTTAAACAGTTTTCTATGTATCTTCTGTATGAGAAGTGGAAAAGCTCAACCGAATTACAGAATATGACAAAGGTGGGCGGCTGAATGCCTATCTGTGTCATATAGTAGATCTTGAGATATTTGCCCTTATCGGAGGGCGGCTGAACACGAGCCGTCGCATCGGAAAGAACGTCGTTAAGAATACCGGTCGTAATACGGCGCTTGCTCTGCTCATACGCATTGTTAATGAGGCTGTAAAGCTTATCAACACGCTGACCTGTTTTCGCCGAAAGGTAAATAACCTCGGCGTACGTCATATACGAGAACGCCTGATAAACCTTCTCGGTAAATTCCTTGACCGTGCTGTTATCCTTTTCTATAAGGTCCCATTTGTTGATGCAAATGACGGACGGCTTCCCTGCCTCGTGAGCAATACCTGCAATTCTTTCGTCCTGCTCGGTGATCCCCTCGTTTGCATCGATCATAATAACGCAAACGTCGGCTCTTTCTACTGCGAGCTTCGCACGAAGAACACTGTATTTTTCAATAGGATCGTCAACCTTGCTCTGACGGCGAATACCTGCGGTATCAATAAGCACGTATTTCCCGTGCTCATTTTCAAGGGCTGTGTCGATTGCGTCTCTTGTCGTTCCTGCAACGTCGGAAACGATAAGACGGTCGGTTCCGAGAAGCTTGTTTATGATAGAGGATTTTCCTGCGTTCGGCTTGCCTATGACTGCAACCTTGATGCTTTCGTCAAGCTCACCGCCGTCCTCGCCATCGTCCTCGGGACAGTAAGCAAGAACTACGTCAAGCAGATCACCCGAGCCGGTGCCGTGAAGGGCCGAGATCGGAATCGGATCATCCTTGAAGCCAAGCTGATAAAACTCATAAAATTCAGCCGGCGGCATACCGACACGGTCAACCTTGTTTACTGCCAGAACGACAGGCTTTCCGCTCCTCATAAGGAGTGATGCGATCTGTCTGTCCTCGTCAAGCATACCGACGCTGACGTCGGTCAAAAATACGATAACGTCTGCGGTTTCAATAGCAGTCTCCGCCTGACGGCGCATATATTTGAGCATAGCGTTATCCGTTCGAGGCTCAATACCGCCCGTATCTATAAGAAGAAGCTTTCTTCCTCTCCATTCGGTTTCGTGATAAATTCTGTCACGAGTAACGCCGGGAGTGTCCTCAACGATAGAGATACGCTTGCCCGTCAGCTTGTTAAATAGCGTGCTTTTGCCTACATTCGGACGCCCGACTATCGCTATTACAGGTGTACTCACTGTATCTCCTCCTTACGACAGATTCATGATTTTTTCGACGAAATCATATCCGTCGGTATCAATAAATTCAATATTTACGTTCAGCTTTTCTTCAAGCCATCTCGGTGTCGTATCGTCAAGGAAACGATCCTTTTCATGGCGAAGCATAACGGACGGCAAAAAGAGCGTCTTGCCGAGCTTTTTGTCCCGAAGCTGCTCATAAAGGTCTTTACCCGTTATAAGCCCCGCAACGGTGATATTTTCACCGAAAAAGTTGTTCTTGATCTCGTAAACGCTTATATCGAGCTTGGAGCATCTCTTGTGCAATTCCTCAGCCATAAAGGAGATAAGCGGATACGCCGCAACACCGGTCGCAATCGAGAAGGAACGCTTTTTGGTCAAATCGTATTCGCTGATATTTCTTATTGCCATGGCGAACTCGTCGGAAAATGATCTTATCATTCCGACGCCGTTTTCGAGCTGTGAATAGCCCTCGTAGTAATCGCCCGTCGGGAACTTCTTTTTTGCCGAAAGATAAAGCTCGTCGGCGCAGAAGAAGATTCGGCTGCCATACTGTGCATAACAGCTCTCGGCATATCCCTCGACCTGCGCAATTATCTTCGATGCCTCCTCGCTTGTAAAGGGAGTGAGCGGGAAAAGTCCCTCTCTGTGCTTCGTGATTCCCGCGGGAACTATCGAAACGGAATTTACAGCAGGATAAAGCGCAGACAGATCCCTCATGCTCCTCATAAGCTCCGGGCCGTCGTTTACGCCCTTGCAAAGGACGATCTGACAGTGCATCTCAATACCTGCCTCAGCAAAGCGCTTCATAGTATCATAGCAAGAGCCTGCAAAGCGATTGCTGAGCATGCGACAGCGAAGCTCGGGATTTGTCGTATGAACCGATATGTTTATCGGAGACATCTTCATTTTGATAATTCTCTCAATATCATGCTCGTCCATATTCGTAAGCGTGATATAGTTGCCCATAAGGAATGAAAGACGTGAATCGTCATCCTTGAAATAAAGCGGCTTTCTCATTCCCTTGGGGAGCTGATCGATGAAGCAGAAGATGCACTTATTTTTGCACGACTTCTTTTCATCCATCAGGAAGGTATCGAAAACGAGACCTATATCGTCATACTGCGGCTTTCTTATTGCCACGTTGATAAGCTCAGGGCCTCGATGAAGAAGAAGCTTCACTCTCGGCTCGGTAATATAGTAACGGTAGTCAAGAACGTCATTGATATCCTTGCCGTTAATTCTTATAAGATAGTCTCCGCGCTTAACGCCTGCCTCATCAGCAACCGAGCCCGGAAGAACGTCGTCTATCAAAACCATAAGAAGCTCCTTTCTTAAAATCAGATTCCCCCACTGACGAAACAAAGCCCTCCGCATTACGCGGCGGGCTCATTCGTGCAAAAACCTCGCAATTAGTCGTTATCGACTGCAACGATCTCCTTGCCGGCGTATGTTCCGCATGCCTTGCATACTCTGTGACGGAGAACTGCCTCTCCGCACTTAGGACATGTGGTCATTCCGGGAAGGGCGAGCTTCCATGTGCTGGAACGTCTTTTGTCACGTCTTGCCTTCGATACTTTTCTCTTCGGTACTGCCATATTTAGCACCTCCTTCAAAGTGGTTAATTATTATCATCGTAATCCGGAAGGAATTTCCTGAGGGCTTCAAGCCGAGGATCGATCTCCTTCGTCTGACAGCCGCAATTTCCTTCATTGAGATCCTTTCCGCACTTAGGACAAAGTCCCAAGCAGTCTTCGGAGCAAAGATCCCGTGACGGCAGCTCAAGGAACAAAAGCTCCTCGACAGGATCACTCACATCAAGGATCGAATTCTCGACAATGACGTAATCGTCGTTATCATCGCCCTCAAATGAGCCGCTTACCGCCGCATTTTTTGTAAGATCAAAGGTGAGGGAGCGGTGAAGCTCCTTCAAGCATCTTGCGCACTCGGTAGTGTAGGAAACGCTTGCCTTCAGCGTGAGAAGCATACAGCCAGAGCGTTCTGTCACCGTACCGTCAACATGAACAGGACCGTCAAAGGAGAATTCAGGAAAAAGCTCGCCCACGCCCTCGTAATCGAAGGTAAAGGAGATCTTGTCCGTCTTTCCCGTAAGGATCGGAGTCATATCAACACGCATAAATTCTTCCTTTTTCATCTCATTACAAAATGTCGCAAAATATATTATACACAACCATTTGGCTTTTGTCAATGATTTTTTAAAAAAATAACGCTAAATATTCCCGTTTTTTGTCGCTTCAAGTTGGCTCTTATGCCAAATTCCGATAATAATCACAGCACCCGACGAAGCGCCTCGATTATCTTCTTCTCCTCACGCGACACCTTGACCTGCGTCATTCCGAGAATTCGCCCTGCATTGACCTGCGACATTTCCTTTACATACCTTAAATATATAAGCTTTCTCTGGATTTCGGGAAGCGATTTCAGTGCCTCGCTCAGAGCTATTTTGTCAGTCGTCTTTCCGATTTCGTCATTTTCGTCCGACAAAAGATCACAAAGACAAGCGCCATCGGCATCGCTGCCGATAGGCTCGTAGATCGACCTGACGGGGCAGGTCGCATCAAGAGCAGAAACAAGCTCCTCTACCGTTACGCCGCAAAGCTCCGAAAGCTCGCTCATCCTCGGCTCACGACCGTGAAGGCGGAGAAATTCTTCCTTCTTTTTCATTGCATCAGCGCCGATCCTCTTGACGCTGCGACCGACCTTGATGGAGCCGTCATCACGCAAAAAGCGCCGGATCTCGCCGATGATAAGAGGAACTGCATAGGTCGAAAAGGCGGTGCCGAAGGAAGCATCAAAGCTCTTGACCGCTTTGATCATACCGATCGAAGCAAGCTGAACGAGATCGTCATATTCAACTCCACGGTTCATAAACCTGATAGCAATACTCTTGCACAGCCCCATATTCTGGGCAACGATATTATCAAGGGCCGTCTTATCTCCCGACTGTGCCGCCTTGACAAGCTCAATATTCTCCTCGCGTGTCATTTCAGCCTTTTTATCATTGTAACGGTCGTGCCGAAGCCAACGCTCGACCTGACTTTAAGACGGTCGCAAAAGCTTTCCATAATCGCAAAGCCCATACCGCCACGCTCTCCGCTATCGTCTGTTGTGAACAGCGGCAGCTTCGCCTGCTCAATGTCGTAAATTCCGCAGCCGCGATCGCTGACTGTAATTCTTACGCTTCTGTCGGAGTAAATGCTGACCTCGACCGTAACATTTCCCTTTTTGCTCTTATAGCCGTGAATTATCGCATTCGTAACCGCCTCGGAAACCGCAGTTCTTATATCAGCAAGCTCGCCCACCTCGGGATCAAGCCTTGAGATAAACGCCGTCACCGCATAACGCGCAAAGCTCTCGTTGCGTGAATCGCTGTCAAAAACCGTTTTCATTTTATTTATAAGTGTTTTTTTCATATCCCTCTCCTATGTACCGCCCAAAGGCGGAATTATGCAGTTTTGTTCGTTCTTTGCTTGATTGTCAAAAACCTGTCTGCGCCCGACAAGCGCAGTATTTTCAAAAAATCGTCAGGCACGTTCACAAGCGTGAGCTTTCCGCCGTAAGCACTTATCCTCGAATATCTGCCAAGAACAAGACCAAGCCCCGCCGAGTCGGTAAAGGTCACGGCGTTAAGGTCGAAAATCACGCTCGAAGGCCGATAATCAATTAGCTTTTCATCAATAACCTCACGGATTTCCTTTACGCTGTGATGATCAAGCTCGCCGCTGATGTAGCAAATACATTCGCCCTCCTCATTAAGAGTTACGCTTACCTGCTTGTAGTTTATAGACATCTCGTCATTCATTTTCACACATCCTTTCCAAAGCCATTTTACAGCGCAAGTGCCGCGCAAAATGTCACAATAGGTCGGGGAAATAAAAAAACTTGTCCTTCACGTTTTTTGCGGCTTTTCATACTCTGTAAAAAAGCGAAAGGAAGAAAATTATGGCAGAACAAGGCAGAGGCTACATAACAGTAAACGTAAGAACGGCGGGCGGCGCGCTCCCCGTCGAGGGTGCGCTCGTCACGGTAAGCTCATCTGACACGGGAACAGTCATTGCGGTAACGCTTACCGACAACGCAGGAGTGTCGGAAATAATTGAGCTACCGACGCCGCCAAAGGAAAATTCGCTCGTCGTCAACGGCGGTGAGGTCTCAAGCTTCTATACGGTCGATACCGATAAGGACGGCTTTTACCACGTAGTAAACGCAAATATTCCCGTTTTCGACGGCGTGACAGCAATACAGCAGGTCTTAATGGTCCCCATTGCAGTCGGCGATAACGAGCTTCAGCCGAACGACCTTACAAGATTTGAGAACGGCGAATTACCGAATTTATAATGAAGCTACAATGCTTCAAACGGGGCGTCGAGGTAAGGGGTTCCCCGAAACGAGCTTGTCGAGTTTTGGGGGTTCCCGAGGACGTCGCCCCCTACAAACAACGCGGTTCTCGCCCGAGATTCCGATTCTGCGAATCGCCGCTTTGCGGTTCGACTGAGTCCGCCCGTGTCATTCTGAGCGTAGCGTAGCGAAGTCGAACGGCACAGCCGCGCCGAAGCGCAAGCGAAGGCGGAACCTCGGGCGGACTCCGCTCAGAATGACACGGGCGATCGAAAGAGGTTTCCAAAGGAGAAAACGTGTTAAATTTGCCACGCAAATTTAACAGTTGTCTCCTTGGCGTGCTTTCTTTTGGAACTTTTCTTTGCACGAGCAAAGAAAAGTGAAATAAAAAAACACCGAGGTGATCTGATGCCCTTTCCATACATTCCCGAAAAAATCACAGTCCATTTAGGCGCCCCCGACGAGGCGGCGCAAAACGTCACGCTTCCCTTTTCCGATTACATAAAAAACGTCGCATCAAGCGAAATATATCCGACTTGGCCCGAAAGCGCATTGCGAGCCAATATTTTGGCGCAGATCTCATTCGCCCTGAACAGAGTTTATACCGAATACTATCGTTCAAGAGGCTACCCATTCGATATAACCAACTCCACTGCAACCGATCAGTCCTTTATAAACGGCAGAAACATATACGATACCGTCTCTTTTATCGTTGACGATATTTTCAGCGACTACCTGCGACGAGACGGCTTCGTCGAGCCGCTTTTTGCGCAATACTGCAACGGCACGACCGTAACCTGCGAAGGACTTTCACAATGGGGCAGCGTAGACCTTGCAGAACAAGGGCAAAACTCTGTCGATATCGTAAAGAACTATTACGGCGACGATATAAGCATAGTAGTCGACGCGCCAATACGCGGAATAACGACGACCGCTCCCCGCCGCAACCTCAATCTCGGCTCAACGGGCAATGACGTCGCGTTCGTTCAGCTTCGGCTGAACAGAATATCGAACAACTTTCCCTCGATCCCCAAAATCCCCAACCCAAACGGCTTTTACGACGTCGCAACGCGTGACGCAGTCACCGAGTTTCAAAGCATATTCGACCTCGCCGTCGACGGCATCGTCGGACGTGCGACCTGGTACAAAATCCAGCAAATATATGCAAGCGTCAAGCGGCTCAATGATCTCTCCTCCGAGGGTATCACCTATAACGAGATCCCGAAAATTTTCCCGAACGTCCTATCTCCCGGTGCAGAGGGCAACGAAATCAGAGTTATCCAGTATATGATAAATTACATAGCGCAGTACGAGGACACGGTAAACGAGGTCGATATTAACGGCGTATTCGACAGCAAAACCGAGGAAGCCGTGCGAGGCTTTCAAAGGACATACGGAATCCCCGAAACCGGAGTTATTGACGAAAACACCTATGCCCGAATGTTCGACGTCTATAATGCGATAATCCTTTCCCTTCCCGATAATCAGCTTCTTGCTCCATACCGTCCCTATCCCGGATTTCTTATTACTCTCGGCTTTGACGGATACTATATCGCTCCCCTCCAAACCTATCTGAACGCAATATCAACGGTATTCCGCGAGATTCCCGAAGCAGGAAACAGCGGAGTATACGACGAGCAAACAAGAAACGCAGTCCTTGCCGTTCAAGAGCTGACAGGTCTTGAGAAAACGGGCGTTACGAATCTTGCAACATGGACGGCAATAGGCGATCTCTATGCGGATATAAAATCGGGAACGATCACAACGCCCGAGCAGTTTCCGGGTTATATAATTGACGGAGGAAGCGAGATATGACGAACAGCAATAGACCGTTTTATAAAGAATCTGTGCGCCAAATACAAACGTATTTATACGACATTTCACGGGTTGACAGAGATATCCCGAGAGTAAATCCCGACGGAATTTACGGAAAAACGACCGTCGAATCGGTCGCCGCCTTTCAAAGGAAGCACGGCATCACACCCAGCGGCAGAGTTGACTATGAAACCTTCAGAAAATTAAGCTCCGAGCATGAAAGGGCAGATGCTGTCCTCTCACCGCCAATGAGCATTTCACCGTTTCAACAGGAGCTGAAGGAGGGTGCAACAAGACTGGGTGACAAAAGCGATTTAGTAACGATCGTTAAAATCATGCTTAAAGCGCTCGGCGCATCCTATCCCTGCGGCGAGGAATTGATCCTCGACGGCTCATTCGACCTTCAAACCGAGCGTGCGATAAAGGAATTTCAGTTCATTCACGGTATCGAATCGGACGGAATCATTAATAAGGAAACCTGGAACCGTCTCGCCCTCGCCTACGAAAAGCACCGTGTACCGCTTTGATTACAGCCGCAAAATAAAGTCAATAATACTGAAAACGGTAGGAGGCGGTATATGACAAGTCGATTTACTGCTGCGGCGCAAAACGCATTAAAGAGAGCGCAAACTGAGGCAAGCGAAATGGGACATTCCTATATCGGCACAGAGCATCTCTTGCTCGGTCTGCTTTATGAGGAAAGCTCCGTTGCGTCTGATTTATTAAAAAAGCAAGGGGTAAGCTATAAAAGCGCAAAGCAGGCACTTATCTTCCTCAGCGGAAGCGGAGGAAAGACATTAAGTCAGCCACCAATGACGCCTCGCCTTCGCACCGTCATAGAAAATGCGGCAAAGGATATGCCCGGCGCATTCGGCAGAATAGGCACGGATCAGCTTTTGACGGCGCTCTTGAACGAGAAGGACTCGGTTGCCGTCCGAATCATTGAACAGCATAAAAGCTCGGGCGAGATACCGAAGGATCTATCGGTTCCCAAGGCTGTCACATCATACCGTGAGGAGCGCAAAAAGCTCCCGCCGATGCTGTCAAAATATGGTAAAAATCTATCCTTATGCAACCTCGATCCCGTGATCGGACGGGAAAACGAAACTAACGCGCTCATAGAGGCGCTATGCAGAAGAAGAAAGAACAACCCTTGCCTCATCGGCGAGGCGGGCGTTGGAAAAACGGCAATCGTTGAAGGGCTTGCGAGCAGAATAAGGGACGGAAGCGTCCCGTCGTTTTTGCAAGGCAAGGTAATAGTTTCCCTTGACATTGCCGCCATAATATCGGGAGCAAAATACCGGGGCGAGTTTGAAGAACGTCTGAAAACAGTACTGCTTGAGGCTTCCGAGGACACCGATATAATCTTATTCATTGACGAGCTTCACACGGTTGTGGGCGCAGGTGGCTCGGAGGGAGCAATTGATGCCGGCAACATTCTCAAGCCCTCCCTTGCGCGAGGCGAAATACGGCTCATCGGTGCAACGACAGTCGGTGAATACCGTCGATATATCGAGACCGATCCTGCACTCGAACGGCGCTTTTTACCGATAACGGTAAATGAATCAACGGAAAGCGAAACGGTAAGCATCCTTCGGGGCATCAAGGAAAAATACGAGGAGCATCACGGCATCGTCATTGACGACAGCGCAATTACGGCAGCAGTTGAATTATCGGTGCGGTATATGCCGTCGAAGCGCCTGCCTGATAAAGCCATCGACCTGATTGACGAGGCGGCATCGGCAAAGCGTATTGAGATCGAAAGTATGATCTGCGGCGAACGGTACCTTAACGGTATAATTCAGGGCATTTCGTTGTCAAGCGAGCAGGTGCCGAGCGAGGTTGAGCAGAATCTAAGCGAGCGTTTGCTTGATCTTAAAAGCAAAATCGGCGAATTGAGCCTTAAGCGCCAAGACATCGAAAAGGTCTTGAAAAAGCGGCGAGGATGCGTTCGTTTACCCTCCCAAAATGACCTTTTTGGGCTCGAAAACGGCCTGAAAAGTGCCGTTTTTGGCCAAAAAAACGCCATAAAAATCACCTCAAATATACTTCGCGCCGGCATCATGAGCGAGCCTGACCGAGTTGCTCCCATCGCATCAATGCTGTTTTACGGCCCATCTGGAGTCGGAAAAACCGAGCTTGCATCATCAATTGCCGAGCATTTTTTCGGAAGCCGCAATGCCCTTATTCGCCTTGATATGTCGGAGTACAGCGAGAAGCACAGTATATCAAAGCTCATCGGCTCGCCGCCCGGATACGTCGGCTACCGTGACGAGGGATTGCTCGTCAAGGCAGTCAGAGATAAGCCCTATTCAGTCCTGCTTTTTGACGAAGCGGAAAAGGCAGACCGTGACGTATTCGCCCTGCTTTTGCAGATACTCGATCATGGATTTATAACCGATGCCAAGGGCGTTTCTGTCGATTTCCGAGGCTGTGTTATCATTCTGACGTCCAACCTAGGCTCAAGCGAAAGAGGTGCAATCGGCTTCACCTCAAGCGCCGCTGAAAGGAGCAATGAGCCGATAACAAGCTTTTTCGGAGCAGAGCTGATAGGACGGCTTGACGGCGTTATCCCCTTTGAAAGGCTTGACCAAAGCGCCGCGCTTGAGATTGCCAAAAGGCGGCTTGAAAGCCTGACTGAACGGCTTGAAAGGAGCGGGATCACCGTCATTATTCGCCCCGAGGTAATTGAGGTCGCCGCAAAGCACGGCTTCGGAAGCGGCGGCGCAAGAGATATTTATTCCTTTATTAAGAGCCAAATTGAGGGCGCAATTATTGATGCTTTACCGCAAGCAAACGGCGCTTCACTCGAAATTTTTTATGAAAACGAAAAAATTTCGGTAAAAGCCGTAACCAAAAATGCCGTTTCGCATATTATGTAATAAAAAGCAATGAAAGCGAGCGGTATTATGAAAAAGCGCTTAAGCGGTAACGGCAATGACTATTTTCCCGAAATTGCGATAATCGCCTTCGGGGTGGGTGTTTTACTTGCCTTTTTTCTGTCGGCGCGAGCCTTGGCGCTCATCGAATCGCTCGTGATTATAGCACTTGGCATTCTCTGCCTTAAAAAAGGTTAAATAAAGGGGTATTTTATGAAGGTAATAGTCTTGTCACCGCCGAAATTTTTATCGCCCATCTTTCGTTTTTTCTTCAGGCGGAAAAGAAAAAAGCGCGATGCCCGATAAGGGCGTCGCGCTTTTCTTATGCGTCAAAAGTTGACAAAATTCGAGCATTGTTATATAATATGAAGGAAGTTTACCGAAAGGATCGGATGTATGAAAAAGAGTTGCCGTTTTTTCGTGCTTATTTTACTTGTTTTTTCTATGCTCTGCTCTGCCTCCTGCGGCAGCGAGGAGAAAAAAACTGACTTCATATATGAGATCACAGGCGATTATGCAACCGTAATCGGTTATTCGGGTGTTGAAAATGAAATTGAGATTCCCCGCACCCTTGGAGGCAAGACGGTCAAGAAGATTGCCGAAAATGCCTTCCGAGGAATGATCGGTCTTAAAAAGGTGACCATCCCCGATACCGTTGCGGAAATTGACTATGCTTTTATCGAATGTCCCGATCTTGTTTCGGTTAATATCGGCTCGGGCGTTTTAACAATGAACGGAGCCTTTAAGGATTGCCCGAAGCTTGAAACGGTTTACGGCGGCAAAAACGCAACCGAGCTTACCGAAGCATTTATAAACTGCGTTTCCTTAAGTACGGGATATATTCCTGCAACCGCAACAGCCTGCTCCTCCGCATTCCGAGGATGCACTGCGATGAAAACCGCAAAAATTGAGGAAGGAATAACCTCACTTCCCTCTACATTTGAAGGATGCTCTGCTCTTACTGAGGTAACTCTACCGTTAAGTGTCACCGAGGCATCAAGCACCTTTGAAAACTGCTCGGCACTTACCAAGGTCAACGGATGCACGTCCTTGACTGTCCTTAATAATACCTTCTCGGGCTGCTCGTCGCTTGTTCAAATATCTCTCGGTGAGAATGTCAAGATTTTGAGTGGTGCTTTTATTAACTGCTCTGCCTTGACAGCTGTTGATAATCTGCCCACCGAGGTCGAATCCTATTCCCCATCCTTTTCGGGCTGTACCTCGCTTGCACAAATAATTATACCGAAGATGCCTGACGATGAGGCAAAAATCTACGATCTCGCCTCCGATGTTAAGGGATTGACAGCACTCAGAAAGGTTACCGTCTTAAGCCCCTCCCTTGTAACAGGCGAATTCTGCACCGTCTTTGAGGGATGCTCCTCGATCAGCGAGGTTATTATTCCCGACGAGACCGCAAAGGAATTTTTAAGAGTTAATGCCACTTATTCCGACAGTATTTACAAGGGTAGTGCATCAAAGGTCACTAACGCCGTTAAAAAAAGCAAGCAGGCATCCTCCGTCATAGTTTCCAAGAGCTTTGGCGTAATTGACGGTAAAAAATATACTCATATCAGCGGCGGCGACGTTGATTTCTTCACATATGACAAAATTGCGGAAGCTCAAGACGTTCTGAATTTCAAGCCGTTTACAAAATCGTATTACTGGTGCGGATATCCCGATCAGACAAACAGAAAGACCAATACGGTAGGAATTGAGCGTACATACAGCTTTTATCTCCGAGTTTCGGGAATAAACACAGGCACCCTTCCCGCAACCGTAGCAATTAACGGTGTTAAATGCATAATTGAAGTAAAGTAAAAGCAAGGGCGATCGCCCTTGCTTTTATTTATGCAAAAAGAGCAAACCTTTCGGCTTGCTCTTTTTTGGATTACTTATACTTGCGCTTGCGGGCTGCTTCAGCCTTCTTCTTGCGCTTTACGCTGGGCTTCTCATAGCACTCTCTCTTGCGGAGCTCTGCGAGAACGCCGGATCTCTGACACTGTCTCTTAAATCTACGAAGAGCGCTATCCAGAGATTCATTTTCTTTTACTCTTACTTCTGCCATTATCTATCCCTCCCCTCGCATTGTAAGCAAAGAGAATTTTTTTCAAATTCCACCCAATATAATAACACATCCGTTTTATTATGTCAAGTAAAAGTTTGAAATATTCTGTTTTTTTGGTAAAAATTATTTAACGACGAAGTTTACGAGCTTATTCGGAACGAAGATTTCCTTAACAATTGTCTTGCCTTCAAGGAACGGAATTACCTTTTCAACTTCCTTTGCTTTGCGAAGAACCGTATCCTTATCGTCGTTTGCATTGACTGTGACGGTGCCACGGAGCTTGCCGAGAACCTGAACTGCGTATTCAACGGTTGCGTCGACTGTCTTTGCCTCGTCATACTCGGGCCACTCGGAGACAGAGCAGAAGCCCTTGTTTCCGAGCGCTTCCCAGATCTCCTCGGCGATATGAGGAGCAAAGGGAGAAAGGAGTCGAACGAAGATTCCGAGCTCGTCCTTAGTAAGCGAGCCGTGATCGTAGATTGCGTTTATAAGTATCATCATCTGTGCGATTGCGGTATTGAACTTCATCGCCTCGATGTCCTCGGTTACCTTCTTTACCGTCTTGTGGAAGAGCGTTTCAAGCTCGGGGGTGACGCCCTCGCCCTTAACGAGCTCGGTAAGAGCAGCAGTGCGGTCGAGGAATCGGCGGCAGCCCTTCATTGAGCTTTCGTTCCAGGGCGCTGCCTGCTCGTAGTCTCCCATAAAGAGAACATAGAGACGGAGGGTATCTGCGCCGCTTTCGTCAACAACGGTATTCGGATCGACGACGTTGCCTCTCGATTTACTCATCTTCTCGCCGTCCGAGCCGAGGATAAGTCCCTGCGCGGTACGCTTTGCGTAGGGCTCGGAGGTCGGTACAAGTCCCTGATCGTAAAGGAACTTATGCCAGAAGCGGGAATAGATCATATGTCGGGTAACGTGCTCCATACCGCCGTTATACCAGTCAACGGGAAGCCAATAGTTCATCGCCTCCTGCGATGCGAAGCAATCGGGATTCTTCGGATCGGTATAGCGAAGGAAGTACCACGACGAGCCTGCCCACTGAGGCATGGTATCGGTCTCGCGCTTTGCATCAGCGCCGCACTTCGGGCATTTGCAGTTGACAAATGACTCTATCTTTGCAAGAGGGCTTTCGCCGTCGGAGCCGGGCTGGAAATTGTCAACGGGAGGAAGACGGAGAGGAAGCTCATCGTAGGGTACGGGAACGATTCCGCATTCGGGACAATGCACTATCGGGATCGGCTCGCCCCAATATCTCTGGCGGTTGAACGCCCAGTCCTTCATTTTGAACTGTACGCCCTTTTCTCCTATTCCCTGCTCGGTAAGGTATTCGAGCATTTTCTCGATGGAATCCTTTTTATTGGTAAGGCCGTTAAGAACGCCCGAATTTACCATTTCGCCGTCACCGGTGTAGGCTTCTTCTTCGATGTTTCCGCCCTTGATTACCTCAATTATATCGATGCCGAACTTCTTTGCGAAGTCATAGTCACGGGTATCGTGCGCAGGAACTGCCATGATTGCGCCCGTGCCGTAGCCCATCATTACGTAGTCAGCAACGTATATCGGAATCTCCTTGCCGTTTACGGGGTTAATTGCCTTAAGTCCCTCAATACGTACGCCTGTCTTATCCTTGACGAGCTGTGTTCTTTCGAACTCGCTCTTCTTTGCGCATTCTGCCTTATATGCATCAAGAGCGTCTTTGTTTGTAATGATATCTGCATACTTCTCGATTATCGGATGCTCGGGTGCGATAACCATAAAGGTTACGCCGTAGAGCGTATCGGGGCGGGTAGTATAGATGCGGAGCGAATCGTCGACGTTAAGCTTGAAGTTGACGAATGCGCCTGTGCTTTTTCCTATCCAGTTTTCCTGCTGGAGACGGACGTTGGGAAGGTAATCAACGCCGTTGAGTCCGGCAAGCAGCTTATCGGCGTACTCGGTGATGCGGAGGTACCAGACCTCCTTCGTTTTCTGGACGATATCGGAATGGCATATATCGCACTTACCGCCCTGCAGATGCTCGTTGGAAAGGACTACCTTACACGAGGGGCAGTAGTTTACGAGTGTCTTATCACGGAAAACGAGACCGTTTTCGTACATTTTGAGGAAAATCCACTGCGTCCACTTATAGTAGTCCTCCTCGGTTGTGTCAACAACTCTGCTCCAATCGAAGGAGAAGCCGACGCGCTTTAACTGCGAGGTGAATTTCTTTATGTTATTGTCGGTTACCTGACGGGGATGAACTCCTGTCTTGATAGCCGTGTTCTCGGTCGGCAGACCGTATGCGTCAAAGCCGATCGGGAAAAGGACGTTATAGCCCTCCATTCTTCTTTTACGGGAAACGACCTCAAGACCGGAATATGCCTTGATATGTCCGACGTGCATTCCCGAGCCTGAAGGATACGGGAACTCAACGAGTGAATAGAACTTCTTTTTGGAACGGTCCTCTTTTGCTTCAAAAAGCTTGGCTTCTTCCCATTTGTCCTGCCATTTTTTGTCGATCAAACGATGTTCGTACTTCATTTTTCTGTCCTTCTTTTGAGATTAGTTATATATTAGTCCTCGGTAAGCAGACCTGAAATGTCTACTTCCTCCGCATCTGCCCAAAACTTTTCAAGATTGTAGAATTCTCTTGCATCGGGCGTGAAGATGTTTACGATTACGCTCGAATAGTCGAGAAGCACCCAAGAGGCGCTGTCGTGACCTTCTACGTGGTCGGCAGTTACGCCCTCAAGACCGAGCTTATATTCGACCTCGTCAGATAGTCCCTTTA
>JAZNXR010000128.1:0-2302 GCA_045593985.1 Eubacteriales bacterium | reverse complement strand
ATACCTTTTTGCAAATCGTTATAGTTTGCTCGAACCAATGCGTTGCGGAAATACCAAGAGTTTTCACGGAACGCATCGTTATTGACACGGAACCCGAAGGTTTTCATATATTTAATCATAAACACGGCGGTGGCTCTTGTATTGCCCTCGCCGAAGGGATGGATCTGCCAAATATCCGATGCAAATTTTGCAAGGTGCTTTACCGACGCTTCAACCGACAGCCCCTCATAAGAGAAATTCTTTTCGGTGGCAAAATCATAATCCAAGGTGTCTTTAATGCTGTTAAAATCAGCGTAGATAACTGATTCTCCGTTAAGTATCCATTCCTTTTTCGAAATGTTATACTGACGAATCTTACCGGCGTTGTCAAATACGCCCTCAAACAATCTGCGGTGAATGGTGATCCACTCAGCAGGGGAAAACTGAAATGCTTTTTCGCCCAAAAGCTTTGTTATTCTTGCAGATACGATATCCGCTTCTTTGGTGCCGTCCTCAAGCTCGGTGCGGGTGGTTCTCTGCTCGTAATAGCTGTGAATACGCTTCTGAGCTTCATCGATGGTGATTTTACCCTCGATGTGATCCTTTGCAGTATCCAGCAAATATTCGGACGTATTGAGTCCGTCAACTGCCTGCAAGCCGATAGCGGTTTGCCAAGCTTCGCTTTTTTCGGCTCTATCAGGTTCACCCTGCTTTATATATTCTTCAAGTTCAAATTGCCAATTCTTATCGGGCATATTTGCACCTCGTTTCGTTATCATAATTCTTCCGTCTTAAAGGTAGTATATCCTTCGTAGTAGTAACTGTGGTCGATGCCTTTCATATAGACTTCACGGCTATCGATGTCATCGGTCAGAGCGTTTTTGAGAATATGTTTAATCTCAATATCCTTAATGGGGCTACGCTCCATAGCAAGAAGATAATCTTCTTTATCCACCTTGCTCCAGTCAACGACTTTGTGAATCTCGGTCTTAAAAATCAAATCCAGCCAAATACGAGTGCTGCGCCCATTGCCTTCACTGAAGGGGTGGGCGATATTCATTTCAACATACTTTTCGACGATCTCATCGAAAGTGGACTGCGGCATTTTATCAATATTAGCAAGAGCCGCTTCAAGGTACATCAAGGGAGCAAAACGGAAGTTGCCCTTTGAGATGTTAACGGTTCTGAGCTCTCCAGTAAAGTCGTAGATCTCATCAAATAGATGTTTATGGATTGCCTTGAGGGCAGAGAATTTTCCTGCTTCTAATTTATCGAGAGTACCACTATCAAAAAGCTCAAGGGCTTTTTTCTTACTGATACGTTCTTCTGCGCAGGTGAGATCTACCGGATTCGTTAGCCCTGATTTATTTTCAAGCACCATATCATGTCACCAAATTCCAATTACTTATCAGCCGCAACGCCGGATTTCATCCAAGCATCGACTTCGCTGACTTTGAATTTCCACAGTCTGCCGATCTTTGCGGCGGGCATATTACGACGTTCAATCCAGTCGAGAACTGTATCACGGCTAACGCCCAAATATTCCATTATTTCCTTCATTGAATACCAGCGTTCAAGCTTGTTATCCATGGTGAAACCCTCCGTTTTCACAAAAATACAAATTTACGTTATATAGTATAACACAATTCTCGGGATTTTCCAAGGGTTAATAGGGGTTTGTGCAGCATTATACCGAACAAGTCATAAATCAAGCTATAAACGCACAGCAATTCAGAGACGCAACTTCCGGGGCATAAACTTCGAATCCCTCCACAATGAAAAAAAGACACCCGATGGGTGTCCTTTTTTTCATGGCGGAGGTGGAGGGATTCGAACCCCCGGACGGTGTTACCCGTCAACTGATTTCGAGTCAGCCTCGTTACGACCACTTCGATACACCTCCATATTGACTTGCGCCCATATAATTTACCACGGAGAGCGCATTTGTGTCAACCGATGAAAAAAATCAAAAAAATATGCTTTATACCTGCAACTTTTTCCACTATAATGCGTCATAGAAGTAAACGCGCAAATACGGCCATTGATTCAATTGATATAAGGAGGACAAAAACATGAAACGCAGCGTATCCCTTATCCTGTGCATCATCCTCGCCCTTTGTCTTTTCACCGGCTGCGGCGCCTCAGCCATGACAAACGACAAGGCGGTATATGCCCCTGAAGCTCCCGCTGAGCCCATGGCGCCTGCCGCACCCGCTCCCGAAGCCGAGGAATCTTATGACTACGGCTACTACGAGTCTCCTGCCTCTGCCAGCGACCTGAAAAGCGACGCCGCCGGCGCCGACAGTTCCTTCCCCGTAAACAC
>JAZNXR010000127.1:0-3766 GCA_045593985.1 Eubacteriales bacterium | reverse complement strand
TGAAAATACACGCGTAGGCTCCAGCACCGATTATGACAAGCTCACACTCGAAGTGCTCACCAACGGCGTGATCTTAGCTAAAGAAGCAATTTCTCTTGGAGCCAAGATACTCAACGAACATCTCAATTTGTTCGTCGATCTCTCCGACGAGGCAAAGAATGCGGAAATCATGGTTGAACGCGAGGAAACGATTAAGGAAAAAGTCCTTGAGATGACCATTGAGGAGCTTGACATGTCTGTCCGCAGCTTCAACTGTCTGAAGCGCGCAGGCATTGATACGGTTGAAGATCTTATCAACCGCACCGAGGAAGAAATGATGAAAGTCCGTAACCTCGGTAAGAAATCACTCGAAGAAGTTATTCAGAAGCTTCATTCCCTCGGTCTCGATCTTAAAAAGGATGACGAGTGAGTTTGCGTGGGGGTCAGGCTGAATTATCAGTCTGTCCGGCAAACTCTGAAAAATCATTCTGAAGAATGATTTTTCCAAACTTTACCCGACAGTGGTGGAGCGAGGACTCGGTGCAGATTTGAACTGAGGTTCAAGTCTCACTTGTTCGGCGCTCTCGAAATTCCGATCGGATCGGGGCAACCGAAGAAACGCCCAATTAAAAATCTAACGAAATTTTGATATATGGTTACATCCATGCAGTAACCGTCAGTTTTGCAAAGGAGGACATGGAACATGCCCGGTACCAGAAAACTCGGCAGACCTACAGCGCACAGAAATGCTATGCTTCGCGGTATGGTTACCTATCTCATCGAAAACGGTTCGATCGAGACTACCCTTACCCGTGCTAAGGAAGTTCGCTCCATCGCCGAAAAGATGATTACCCTTGGCAAGAAGAACACTCTCGCAAGCCGCCGTCAGGCTCTTGCTTATATTACCAAGGAAGATGTTGTTAAGAAGCTCTTTGACGAAGTAGCTCCCGCTTATGCGAACCGCAACGGTGGTTACACTCAGATCTTCAAGCTCGGCCCGCGCCGTGGTGACGCTGCTGAAATGGCTCTCATCAAGCTCATTTCCGAAGAAACCAAGGCTGCTGAATAATCGGCACAATATTTACGCCGCTGATCTTAACCGGTCGGCGGCTTTTTGTTTACATATTATTCAGTTTTCCTGTATAAAAAATTCTTGACAATTTCAGGAGCATATTGTATAATTACTATATTAATATATATTGGGATAGTTGTAAATACGTATATTTTACCGATTGTCCGCACAGACGGATTTCCGATTCATACAACAGAAAGGCTACCTTGTTTACAGGTAAGACGGATAAAATGAAAAGAATTTTTGCTCTGCTTCTTGTCGTTCTGACGCTTTCCTGCCCTGCAATGGTTACATCGTGTACAGCAAATCAGGAAGGCGGCGAAACCGTTTCGCTCAAGAACGCTTATGATATCGTGCTTTCCGGCAATACTGCCACCAGCAATTCTGAGGATGTTATTATAGGCGAAGACGGGCTGATTACCATCAAGGCGGCAGGCACATATAAAATCACCGGTACTCTCGACAACGGTCAGATTTATGTGGACTGTGTCGACGCCGGCAAGCTCGATCTGGTGCTCAACGGCGCGAGTATTTCCAATGATGACGGTGCCTGCATCGTTATCCGGAGGGCGCAGGAAGCTGTTATCACTCTCTACGACGGTTCTGTAAACTCCATTTCCGACGGAAGCAAGTACAGATTTGAAAATCCCACCGATGACGAGCCCGATGCGGCGATTTTCTCGAAGGAAGACCTGGTGATCAACGGAAAGGGAAGCCTTATTATTGATGCAAACTACTCCGGCGGCATTTTCTCCAAGGACGGTCTCAGAATCGACAGCGGCAATATCGAAATCGACTCCGTTAACCACGCAATCAAGGGCAAGGATTACCTGATTGTGAATGACGGTACTCTCAAGCTCCACGCTCTCGGCGACGGTATGAAGTCCACCAATGCGGACAACGAATCCGTGGGATATATGGAAATCAACGGCGGTACGATCGACATTTACAGCGAAGACGAGGCGCTCCAGGCGGTTTCCGGTATTACCGTCAATGGCGGTACTGTGAAAATCGATTCCGCAAACAACGGTATCAAGTGTACCAAGGATATCAATTTCAAGGGCGGTTCGGTTGATCTTACTGCTCAGGACACTGCGCTTTATGCCATTACCATAAACAAGAGCGAATCGTGTTCGGTTACCATCAACGGCAATCCCTACAACGGCTGATGTGCGGAACTGCGATAAATTGAAAATTTCTTAGCTGCTGTCATGCAGAATTTCGTGTGTGACAGCGGCTTTTTTTGTCGGAATTAGCACTCAGCTGTTTCGACAGTTTGTTTTTAGTTGTTAATAATATGTAAACTATCAAAAAAACACTTGAATTTTAATGAGTGTAGGATTACAATATACCCAGTGTTTAGCAGTCGTGCAAAAAGAGTGCTAAATTCAGTAAGAAAATTAAAAAGTATATATAACAAAGGAGACACATCATGACACTCAAGCCTCTTGCAGACAGAGTTGTAGTAAAGCTCGTTGAAGCTGAAGAAACCACCAAGAACGGTATCGTTCTTCCCGGTGCAGCCAAGGAAAAGCCCCAGGTAGCCGAAGTTATCGCAGTAGGCCCCGGCGGAGTCGTTGACGGCAAGGAAGTTGTAATGACTGTTAAGGTTGGTGACAAGGTTATCACCAGCAAGTATGCAGGTACTGAAGTTAAGTGCGACGGTGTTGAATACAACATTGTAAAGCAGAACGACATTCTCGCAATCGTCGAATAATCCGCACGCACTCAGGAGCTCGACGAAGTCGGTGCTGTGGGAAAAACGCAGGATTTTAACGTAAATCCTGCACAAACTCAGGAGCTGACGGCGTTAGCTCGTCGCGCTATAGGGATGTACGGTTTAAACCGTACGTGAAGATTATGGTAGAAAATGCTACGCATTTTCAGAATTATCTCTCCTGCGCGGAGGGCGGACAAGAGGATCGGTCGCGACCCTCTTGTCAATCACCCCGACAAGGGAGAGCCCTTGACCCCCTTTATGTGAAGCGTGTCGCAGCGGTCGGATTTGATAAATCAAATCCTCTCTCAAAGCGACGTGGCACGATTGCACAGTCCCCTACGATACGGCTCCCGCATATGTCGGAGCCCGATGGCGCTGCTCATCACGCTGTAGGATTACCTGCGTTTTAGTTTTCTTTAATGAGGTATTTCTTCGGTTTGCACGTGAGTCAAGCTGCCGTCACCTTTGGATTACTTCGTAAGGTATTCTATATGGCTTCGGTGAGCAGGGTCTCGGAGGTCCCTGCGAACTCGCGTCACCGTTTCAGAGGTTGTGGTACGCATGATCTGGCTTTGCACCCCTGACTCTCCGGATGCTGTTGCTTTATACAGGCGGAATTCTCTATCGTCCAGCTTCACGAAGTCAAGAAAAATCCCCCAAAAGACGTAATCATATCGTTAAACTTAACTTGCTGCACCCAAACGTGCGCCAGTATAAAGTTTCTTGCGGAGCTTCTTTTCAAAGAAGCGACCGTTCCCCCGTAACCAACAATTTTGTATTAAATAATATTAAGGAGATAATCACAATGGCAAAGGATATCCTTTACGGAATCGAAGCGAGAAATGCACTGATCGCAGGCGTTGACAAGCTCGCTGATACTGTTAAAATCACACTCGGCCCCAAGGGCAGAAATGTAGTTCTCGATAAGAAGTACGGCACTCCTCTTATCAAAGTCGGAGGCCAAGCGGTCTTAGGAAGACAACTCTAGGTTGCAA
>JAZNXR010000126.1:0-45019 GCA_045593985.1 Eubacteriales bacterium | reverse complement strand
TTGATACAGCAGCAGTCATATATGAAGGTTGCCGATAACACCGGCGCCAAAGAGATTATGTGTATCCGCGTGCTTGGTGGCTCCGGACGCCGTTATGCAAATATCGGTGACGTAGTGGTAGCAGCCGTTAAGAAGGCAGCTCCCGGTGGACAGGTTAAGAAGGGTGACGTCGTTAAGGCAGTTATCGTTCGTTCTGTCAAGGGCCTCAAGAGAAACGACGGATCGTATATCAAGTTCGATGAGAACGCAGCGGTTATTATCAAGGAAGATAAGAACCCCGTAGGAACCCGTATTTTCGGACCGGTAGCAAGAGAGCTTCGTGAGAAATCTTACCTCAAGATCCTCTCCCTCGCTCCCGAAGTACTTTAAGATGGAGGTATCGTTAAAATGGAAAAGCTTCATGTTAAAAAAGGCGATACAGTCATCGTAGTATCCGGTGACGATAAGGGCCTCAAGGGCGAAGTTCTTGAAACCTCTCCCAAGGAAGGCAAGGTTATCGTTAAGGGCGTTAACATCGTAACCCGCCACGTAAAGCCCCGCAAGCAGGGTGATCAGGGCGGCATCATCAAGGTAGAAGGCGCTATGTACGCCTGCAAGGTTCAGCTTTACTGCCCCAAGTGCGATAAGGGCATCCGTCCTTCCGTTACTTATAAGGTAGATAAAGATGGCGTTAAGACCAAGGTTCGCGTTTGCAAGTGCGGACACGAATTCAACTAAGGAGGAACACGGTAATGGCAAGACTTAAAACAGTTTATACTTCCGAGGTTGCTCCTGCACTCATGAAGAAATTCGAGTATAAGAGCCCCATGCAGATCCCGCGTCTTGATAAGATCGTTATCAACATCGGCGCAGGCGATGCTAAGGAAAACGCAAAGGTTATCGATACCATCATCGCTGACCTCACTCTTATCACCGGTCAGAAGGCAGTTCCCACCTACGCAAAGAAGTCCGTTGCTAACTTCAAGCTCCGTGCAGGACAGAAGATTGGCGCAAAGGTAACTCTTCGCGGTGAGAGAATGTTTGAATTCATTGACCGTCTCTTCAACCTCTCCCTCCCCCGTGTTCGTGACTTCAAGGGTATCAACCCCAACGGTTTCGACGGACGTGGAAACTACTCGCTCGGACTTAAGGAACAGCTTATATTCCCCGAAATCGAGTACGATAAGGTAGAGAAGATTCGCGGTATGGACATCGTTTTCGTAACTACCGCTAAGACTGACGAAGAAGCAAGAGAGCTCCTCACTCTTATGGGCGCTCCCTTCGCTAAGTAAGAGAAGGAGATAACGAGATGGCAAGAAAAGCTATGGTACTCAAGCAGCAGGCACCCCAGAAGTACTCCACCCGCGAGTACAATCGTTGCAAGATTTGCGGCCGCCCGCATGCTTATCTTCGTAAATTCGGAATTTGCCGTATCTGCTTCAGAGAGCTCGCATACAAGGGCGAGATCCCCGGAGTAAGAAAGGCATCGTGGTAAGCAGAACTGTCTGTGACAAAAACTGACAAGTCACAAGCAAAGCTGGTTTACAAAGGAGGAAAATTTAAATGCAGATGTCAGACGTAATTGCGGATATGCTCACAAGAATCCGCAACGCAAGTAATGCAAAGCATGAAACAGTTGATATTCCTGCCTCCAACATGAAGAAGTCTATTGCAGACATCCTTGTAAAAGAGGGTTACATCAAGGGCTACAACATTGTTGAAGACGGAAAGCAGGGAATTATTTGTGTAATGTTTAAGTATAATGGTAAGGACAAGGCTATCAAGGGACTCCGCAGAGTTTCCAAGCCCGGTCTCCGTATCTACGCAAGCTGCGAGGATATGCCCCGCGTTATGAACGGCCTCGGAGTCGCAATCGTATCCACCTCTAAGGGTGTTATGACCGACAAGGAAGCTCGCAAGAACAACATCGGCGGCGAAGTTCTCGCCTTCGTATGGTAATATCAGGAGGAAAGAATATGTCAAGAATAGGCAGACAGCCCATCGTTCTTCCCGCCGGTGTTACTGTTACCGTTGGTGAAGACAATCTCGTAACCGTAAAGGGCAAGCTCGGAGAGCTTTCCGAGAAGATCCGCCCCAGCATTACAGTTAAGGTTGAAGGCAACGAAGTCCTCGTTACTCGTGCAAATGACGAGAAGGAATGCAGAGCACTTCACGGCCTCAGCCGTACCCTTATCAACAACATGGTAGTTGGTGTAACCGAGGGTTACAGTAAGAAGCTCGAAATCATCGGCGTAGGTTACCGTGCGCAGAAGCAGGGCAATAAGCTCGTGCTTAACCTCGGCTACTCTCACACGGTCGAGTTCGTAGAAGAAAACGGAATCACCTTTGAGGTTCCGGATCAGACTACCGTAATCGTTAAGGGTATTTCCAAGCAGACCGTTGGTCAGATAGCGGCACAGATCCGTGAGAAGAGACCGCCTGAGCCGTACCTCGGTAAGGGTGTTAAGTACTCCGGTGAATACATCCGCCGCAAGGCCGGTAAGACCGGTAAATAAAGAAGGGAGTAGACATAAATGGTTAGCAGAAAAGACGCAAACATTCAGCGCCAGAAGAGACATAAGCGCATTCGTGCGAAGATCTCCGGAACTCCCGAGTGTCCTCGCCTCTGTGTCTACCGTTCTCTTAAGAACATTCAGGCACAGATCATTGACGACGTTAACGGCGTGACCCTTTGCTCCGCTTCGACTCTCGGTAAGGGCTTCGAAGGCAACGGTGGCAACAAGGCAGCCGCAAGAGAAGTCGGCAAGAAGATCGCAGAGATCGCTCTTTCCAAGGGCATCGAAAACGTAGTATTCGACCGTGGCGGATACATCTATCACGGACGCGTGCTTGAGCTCGCTGAAGGCGCCCGCGAGGGCGGCCTCAAGTTCTGAGGATAACGGAGGTTAATTATGGAAAAGAAATTCAATCCGAATACCGGTGACCTTCAGGAAAAGCTCGTTGTCGTAAACCGTGTATCTAAGACCGTAAAGGGCGGACGTATCGCACGTTTTGCAGCTCTTATGATCGTAGGTGACGGAAACGGTCACGTAGGCTACGGCCTCGGCAAAGCAGCCGAAGTTCCGGAAGCTATCCGCAAGGGCATCGAAGATGCAAAGAAAAATATGATCACCGTATCTCTTAAGGGTACTACCATTCCCCACGAGGTTCTCGGTGTATACGGCGCAGGTAAGGTTCTTCTTAAGCCCGCTTCTGAAGGTACCGGACTTATCGCCGGCGGCACAGCAAGAAAGGTTCTTGAGATGGCGGGTGTCCGCGATGTCAGAGCTAAGTGCCTTCGTTCCAACAACCCCGTAAACGTAGTTAAGGCAACCTTCGAGGGCCTTAAGGCGCTCCGTACTGCTGAAGAGGTCGCTCAGGCCCGCGGCATCGACGTAGCTGATCTCTAATATACGGGAGGTTAATTATGGAAAACGTAAAGGTAACGCTCGTAAAGAGCACAATCGGCGCGAAGCCCAATCAGAAGGCAACCGCTAAATCGCTCGGACTTGAAAAGATCGGTGACAGCATCGTACACGCTGACGATGCAGTTCTCGCCGGTAAGGTCAAGGTAATTTCTCACCTTGTTAAGGTTGAGAAGCAGGGCTGATTCTATACTAATAAGGAGGAACTCCAATGAAGCTCCATGAACTTACACCGGCTGAGGGTTCTGTAAAGAACGCATGGCGTAAGGGCAGAGGCCCCGGATCCGGAAACGGCAAGACTGCCGGCAAGGGACATAAGGGCCAGAATGCTCGTTCCGGCGGCGGTGTTCGCCCCGGCTTTGAAGGCGGTCAGATTCCGCTTTACAGAAAGCTCCCGAAAAGAGGTTTCAAGAACAGATTTTCTAAGGAATACACCACAGTAAATATCTCGGCGCTCAATTGCTTCGAGGATGGCTCTGTAATTGATCATCAGATCCTTCTCGAGGCAGGTCTTGCTCGCAAGGCTGATGACGGTCTTAAGGTTCTCGGCAATGGCAACATTGAAAAGAAGCTTACCGTTCGCGCCGCCGCATTCACCGCGGCTGCGAAGGAAAAGATCGAAGCAGCAGGCGGAAAGTGCGAGGTGGTCTAAGTGTTTCAAACAGTAGTAAACGCGTGGAAAACACCGGAACTCAAGAAAAAGATAGGTTTCACTCTTTTGATACTCCTTCTTTATCGTCTTGGTTCCTGCGTTCCCGTTCCCTACGTTAACGCAGGCACAGTCGAAACGGCATTCGATGCACTTTCGAATTCCATTTTCGGCTACCTGTCAATGCTTTCGGGTACAGGCTTTGCTCAGGCAAACCTCTTTGCCCTTTCGGTTTCGCCGTACATCACGGCGCAGATCGTAATTCAGCTATTAACAATAGCTATCCCTGCTCTCGAGCGTCTTTCTAAGGAAGGCGAGGAGGGCAGAAAGAAGATAAACAACTATACTCGTTATCTCACGATCGGTCTTTCACTCATTACGGCGTACGGTTATTATAACCTTCTTAAGAATTCCGTCGGAACTCTTACGAGCGACGGTACATTCCCCATGATCGTAATGGTAGCTTGCTACTGCGCGGGCGCTTCGCTCGTAATGTGGCTCGCTGATAAGATCAATGAGCACGGTATAGGCAACGGAGTATCCATGATACTCTTCGTAAACATCCTTTCCGGTGGCGCAAATGCAGCTCAAACGCTTATTGCGCAGATCGAAAGAGGCGGTTTTGCAAATATCTTCTTCGCAATACTTTCGGTTATCATCATGCTCGCGGTTCTCATTCTTATCGTGTTCATTACGAACAGTGAAAGAAGAATTCCCGTTCAGTATGCAAAGCGTGTTGTCGGACGCAAGATGTACGGTGGACAGAGCAGCAATCTGCCGCTCAAGCTGAACATGGCAGGCGTTATGCCGGTCATCTTCGCTTCCTCGATCATCTCGCTTCCCGCAACGATCGGTGCGTTTACTCAGCCTAAGGAAGGCGGTTTCTGGGATAAGTTTATCAACGTATTCTCGCCTGACAGCTGGGTTTACCTCGTTCTTAACGTAGCTCTGATCGTAGCGTTCTCCTACTTCTACATCTCGATAAGCTTCAATACCGTAGAGGTATCTAATAACCTTAAGAAGAACGGCGGCTTCGTTCCCGGTATTCGTCCCGGACGTCCTACCGCTGACTATATCAAGAAGATTCTTAACAGAGTTACCTTGATAGGCGCTCTCTTCCTTATCGTTATTGCCGGTCTGCCGATGGCAGCAAGCTTGTTTGCTCCTCAGTATCTCGGACTTCTTCAGTTCGGCGGAACATCGCTTCTTATCGTAATAGGCGTTGCTCTCGAAACTGTTCATGATCTCGAGTCTCAGCTGGCTATGCGTCACTATAAGGGCTTCCTTGAGTGATAGATTTGGAGGATAGTAAATGAAAATAATTTTTCTTGGTGCTCCCGGAGCAGGAAAAGGCACTCAGGCTGAAAAGGTCAGCGAGCGCTATAACATTCCTGCAATTTCTACGGGTGCAATCATAAGAGAAGCGATCAAAACCGGAACCGAGATGGGCCTTGCTGCTAAGGCGTATACCGAAAGCGGTGCGCTCGTTCCCGACGAGGTTGTGATCGGAATTATTAAGGAAAGACTCGCAAAGGATGACTGCGCAGGCGGCTTCATTCTTGACGGGTTCCCAAGAACCGTTCCCCAGGCGGAAGCTCTCGATACGATGGGAGTGACCATTGATATGGTCATCAGCATTGAGGTTCCCGACGAAACGATCGTCACTCGCATGAGTGGCAGACGCGTTTGCGGAAACTGCGGTGCATCCTACCACACCGAGTTCAAGCCGAGCAAGGACGGTAAGACCTGCGACGCATGCGGAAGTGAGCTTACGATCCGCCGTGATGACGCTCCCGAGGTGGTACTTTCCCGCCTTGAGACCTATCACGAGCAGACCGAGCCGCTTAAGGCTTACTATGAAAAAACCGGTAAGCTTAAGCTCGTCGTCGGACAGGTAGAAGTCGCTGATACGACTCGTCTCACCTTTGAGACGATCGACGGCGCTAACTCCTAAGATTTATGATACAGCTTAAAAACTCACTTCAAATCGAGAAGATGAAGGTTGCAGGACGCATTACCGGCGAAGCTCTGCTTCTTGCCGGTGAAGCGATAAAAGAGGGCGTAAGCACAAAACACCTCGATGATATAATCCGCAACTACATCGAAAAGTGCGGGGCAAAACCGACCTTCTTAGGATACGGCGGATTTCCCGGAAGCGCTTGCATCTCGATAAACGATCAGGTTATACACGGTATTCCTTCTCCCGACGTAATTCTTCGGGAGGGGGACATCGTGAAGATCGATGTTGGCGCATTTATCGGTGGCTTCACCGGTGACAGCGCAAATACTTTTCCGGTAGGAAGGGTGTCCGAGAGTGCTCGGAAGCTAATCGAAACGACAAGGGAAAGCTTCTACAGAGGCGCTTCGCAGTTTAAGGAAGGAAACAGAATCGGTGATATCGGCTCTGCTATCCAAACCTACTGTGAGGACCGCGGCTACGGAGTGATCCGAAAGTATGTCGGCCACGGTGTGGGCAGAGAGCTTCACGAGGATCCTGAGGTGCCGAACTACGGAAAACCGGGAAGAGGCCCTCGCCTCGTAACCGGAATGACGCTCGCCATAGAACCTATGGTCAGCGCCGGCTCCTACGAAGTTAAGGAGCTTCGCGACGGCTGGACCGTTGTTACGGCAGACGGTTCGCTCACCGCTCATTACGAGCACTCGGTGGCTCTCACCGAGGACGGGCTCGTATATCTGACGAGAGTGGACGAAACGCTGTGATAAGATGCGGCAGTTACGTCATATCCTTAAAAGGACATGACACGGGTAGAATTTATCTCGTAACCGAGCTGAACGGGGCAAGCGCCTACGTTTCAGACGGAAAAGAGCATAGGCTCGCCCGACCGAAACGAAAAAACATTAAGCATATATTTCCTATCCTTGAAGACGAAACGGCAGATCCCAAGGTGCTTACCGACGGAGTGCTACGTAAACTTTTGAAGGAAAAAGGGAATATTTACGACAGTATCATAAATTGAAGAGGAGGGATTCTTCTGCCTAAGGATGATGTAGTAGAGTTCGAGGGTGTCGTTCTTGAGTCACTGCCTAACGCACACTTCAAGGTTCAGCTCCCTAACGGACACATCGTAACAGCCCATATTTCGGGCAAACTCAGAATGAACTATATATGGATATTGCCGGGAGATAAGGTAACCGTTGAGGTTTCAGTTTACGACCTCACAAAGGGCCGCATAACCTGGCGCGCCAAATAAGAAAGGAATGGATTAAAAATGAAGGTTAAGCCATCCGTTAAAAAGATTTGCGACAAGTGCAAAATCATCAAGCGCAAGGGACGCATAATGGTAATTTGCGAGAATCCCAAGCATAAACAGAGACAGGGATAAAGGAAAGGGGAAAATCACATGGCTCGTATAGCAGGCGTTGATATTCCAAACGCAAAACGCGTAGAAATCGCTCTGACTTATATTTACGGCATAGGAAAGACCTCTGCCAAGAAGATCCTTGAGGTAACCGGAATCAACCCCGATACCCGCGCAAAGGACCTTACCGAGGAAGAGATCGCAAAGCTCCGTGAAGAGATCGAAAACCACTACCATGTAGAGGGTGATCTTCGTCGTGAAGTTGGTCTTGACATCAAGAGAATGGTTGAGATTAACTGCTACCGCGGCATCCGTCACAGAAAAGGTCTCCCCGTAAGAGGTCAGAGAACTAAGACTAATGCCAGAACCCGCAAAGGTCCCGCAAAGACCATCGCTAACAAGAAGAAGTAAAGGGGTGAACTAAATGGCAGCACAGAATTCGGCCAAGAAGGTCGTCAGAAAGCGCCGTGAGCGCAAAAACGTTGAAAAAGGCCAGGTTCATATTCAGGCAACTTTCAACAACACAATCGTAACCGTAACCGATATGGCGGGTAACGCCATCTCCTGGGCTTCCGCCGGAGAACTTGGCTTCAAGGGCTCGAGAAAGTCTACTCCCTTTGCCGCTCAGAGCGCATCTGAGACCGCGGCAAAGATCGCAGTTGACCACGGCATGAAGAGCGTAGAAGTTTACGTAAAGGGCCCCGGATCGGGAAGAGAATCCGCTATTCGTGCGCTTCAGACCGCAGGACTCAACGTTGAGATGATTAAGGACGTAACTCCTATTCCTCACAACGGTTGCCGCCCTCCCAAGCGCAGAAGAGTTTGATGGCTCACAATTAGAACAGGAGGAAAAAACAGTATGGCAAGATATACAGGATCTGTGTGCAAGCTTTGCCGCAGAGAAGGTACCAAGCTTTTCCTTAAGGGCGACCGTTGCCTTTCCGGCAAGTGCGCAATCGAAAAGCATCCTTCCGTTCCCGGCCAGCACGGTAATGGCAGAAAGAACGTAAAGGAATACGGAGTACAGTTCCGCGAAAAGCAGAAGGCAAAGAGATACTACGGCGTTCTCGAGAACCAGTTCAAGGGTTACTTTGAGAGAGCAGAAAAGACCGAAGGCGTTGCAGGTGAAAACCTCCTCAACCTTCTCGAAAGACGTTTTGATAACGTTATTTACAGAATCGGTCTTGCAAATAGCCGTAAGGAAGCTCGTCAGCTCGTAACTCACGGCCACTTCCGCATAAATGGCAAGAAGGTTAATATTCCTTCTCTCATCGTTCGTGCAGGTGACGTGATCACTCTTCGTGAAGAGAGCCGTTCTTCCGAGAAGTTTAAGGCACTCATTGAGTCTCTTGATTCTCACATCACTCCCAAGTGGATTGAACTTGATAAGGCTCAGGTAGTTGCAAAGGTTGCAGCTCTTCCGGCAAGAGATGACGTAGACTTCCCCTTCGAGGAGCACCTCATCGTCGAGCTTTATTCCAAGAACTAAACCCGATAGCCGTATATGCGGCATCGGGGTTCAGCTCGGCTGCATAACGGTACTGATTTGTTTCAATAAATAAATACAGGAAGGGGTACATTAAAATGATAGAAATAGAAAAGCCAAACATTGCTACGGTAGATCTCAGCGAGGACGGAAGAAGCGGTAAGTTTGTCGTTGAACCTCTTGAAAGAGGATACGGCACTACCCTTGGTAACTCGCTCCGCAGAGTACTTCTCAGCTCTCTGCCCGGCGTAGCAGTAACAAGCATTAAGATCGATGGAGTTCTTCATGAGATCTCCACTGCAGCAGGCGTAAAGGAAGACGTTCCGAACATCGTTCTTAACGTCAAGGGTATTACCGCAAAGCTCTTCTGCGATGCTCCTAAGACCGCAGTTATTGACGTAACCGGTCCTTGCACCGTAACAGCAGGTGATATCAAGGCAGACGCTGATCTCGAGATTCTTAATCCCGAGCATCATATTGCGACTGTCAGCGAAGGCGCACGCTTCTATATGGAGCTTACCTTCAGCCATGGCCGTGGATACGTATCTCAGGAGAAGAACAAGCTCGCTAACCAGCCGGCGATTGGCGTTA
Organism: Eubacteriales bacterium; assembly: GCA_045593985.1. GTDB lineage: Bacteria > Bacillota > Clostridia > Oscillospirales > CAG-272 > Colimorpha_A. Next base: position 35,569 of record JAZNXR010000126.1, on the reverse strand, counting down.
TATATACGGACAGTATCTATACTCCCGTTTATAACGTAAGCTACACCGTCGAGAATACCCGTGTCGGCTCTAACACCGACTACGATAAGCTCACGCTTAACGTACTTACTAACGGTACTATCTCGGCAAAGGAAGCAATTTCGCTTGCCGCCAAGATACTCAACGAGCATCTCAACTTGTTCGTAAACCTTTCGGACGAGGCACAGAAGATCGACGTACTTGTCGAAAGACCTGAAACCGTCAAGGAGAAGGTCCTTGAGATGACCATTGAGGAGCTTGACATGTCTGTTCGTTCCTTCAACTGTCTGAAGAGAGCAGGCATTGATACGGTTGAAGATCTTACAAACAGAACCGAGGAAGATATGATCAAGGTAAGAAACCTTGGTAAGAAGTCTCTTGAGGAAGTAATTCTCAAGCTTCGTTCTCTCGGACTTGATCTCAAAAAGGAAGTTGACTAATATAGTCAAGCTTCACCGCATAACGATTAATTGGGAGGTATGAAATAATGCCAGGAACAAGAAAGCTCGGCAGAACTACCGCCAACCGTATGGCAATGCTCCGCGGTATGGTAACGCTTCTGCTTGAGACCGGTAAGGTTGATACTACCCTTACCAGAGCGAAGGAAGTTCGCGCTCTTGCCGAGAAGATGATTACTCTCGGAAAGAAGAATACACTTGCAACTCGCCGTCAGGCGCTCGCATTCATCACTAAGGAAGACGTGGTCAAGAAGGTTTTCGACCAGATCGCTCCCGAGAATGCAAACCGCAACGGCGGTTACACGGCAATCTACAAGCTCGGTCCCCGTCGTGGTGACGGAGCAGAGATGGCTCGTATAGTTCTTCTCAGCGAGGTTGAGAAGAAGGCTGCTGAAGACAAGAAGGCTTCTAAGAAGTCTAAGAAGGCAGCTAAGGTAGAGGCTCCTGTTGAAGAAGCTGTTGAAGCTCCCGTTGAGGAAGCTCCCGTTGAGGAAGCTCCCGTTGAGGAGACCGCTACCGAGGAAGCTCCCGTTGAGGAAGCAACCGAGGCTTAAAAAGCTAAAAACTCCGAAAGCATCGCTTTCGGAGTTTTTTATTTGTCTGTACTTTTGTATGCGGCGGGGCTCATACCGCATACCTTTTTGAAGATCGACGAAAAATTGGATAAAGAGCCGAAGCCCGACGCGTAGCAGGATTCGGAAACGGAAAAACCGCTTTTCAGAAGTGTTTTTGCATAATTTATACGCAGAGAAGTCAAATATTCGCTATAGGTCTTGCCCGTGACCTTGTTAAAAAGACTGCTGAAATACGACGGGTGATATCCCGCGATCCTTGAAAGGTCAGTAAGAGTTATCTTTTCTCTGAAATGTTGCTCGGCGTATGCGACAGCGCGCATGATGCGGTCAGGATGCTCACTGCCTACCCGACTTCGGTCTTCGTCTTTGGAAGTAAATCTGCTTATCAGGTACTCGAGCAGTTGTTTGACGCAGGGGCCGCCGCATTCGTATTCGTCTTTGATAAGCTTCAGAGCCGAAACGAAGTTTTCCAGTTCGTAAGCATCAAACCTTCGCCTTTTAAGACAATCGGGTGAATAGAGGCAGCACTGCATTTCTTCCGAAAGCCAGGTCGTGTCAAATGATACATTGACTATCTCGAGGGTTGAGTCGGAATCTATCATGTGAAAGTCAACAGGCGTGAGAAGATATGCATCTCCTACGCAGATATCGTATTCAACGCCGTTCAAAGAATGAGTGCCGGAGCCGCTTACAACGGCTTCGATCTCAAAATAGTCATGCCAATGCTGACCGTAGGAGGAGCATTTGCTGCGCTTTACAAATATGTGCTTGTTTCCTGTTTTTTCCGTACTTTTCAGGCGCGGAACATTCTGATACATTTTCATTTCATCACCGTCTATATAATATACGGAAATTTAATATTTGTCAATATAATCTTAAAAAACAGTATATAAATCTTCTGAAATAGGTTGCGAGCAAGGTCTGTATATTTTATAATTCAAGTAGAATCATATCTATTACGCGGAAATAAGGAGAAAGATCATGTTTCAGCCCGAAATGATGGACTTTACAAAAAGCAAGACCTTTACTGCATCAGGCAGACATAACCTTGTAAGAATAGACAACCTTCGCACACCCGGCGCGCAGGACGATAACCTTTTTGAAAGCGAGGAATTTTCGATCTTGCTTTCTAAGCTAAAGGAGGCAAAGGAAAACGGACGCACAGTGACCTGTTTTTACGGCGCACACGTTATAAAGTGCGGTCTTTCCCGCTACCTTATATGGCTCGTTGAGAACGGATATATAACGCATCTTGCTTCTAACGGCGCAGGCTCGATACACGATTTTGAGCTTGCATATCTCGGCGGAACATCGGAGCACGTGCCGACCGCCATTGAGGACGGAAGCTTCGGAATGTGGGAAGAGACGGGAAGATGGATGAACGAGGCAATCAAGCTCGGATATGAAAAGGGCTACGGCTACGGCCAGTCGCTTGCTTCATACGTTGACGAAAACCCCGAAAAGTTCCCCTACCGTGATGACTGCGTTTTTTACAGAGCGTATAAGATGGGAGTGCCCGTGACCTATCACGTCACGATGGGAACAGATATAATCCATGAGCATCCGACGGTGGATTTCGCCGCGCTCGGTGCGACGAGCGGGCGAGATTTCAACTATTTCTGCCGTTCGATCATGAAGCTCGACGATAGCGGAGTTCACATGAATATCGGCTCTGCCGTGACGGGAGCCGAAGTGTTCCTGAAGGCGCTTTCCATCGCAAGAAACCAGGGCTATGCTCTTAAATATATAACGACTGCAAACTTCGATATTGTTCCTCTGGGGGATTACAAGTCCGATATCGGCAAGGACACATTCGAATACTATTACCGTCCCAGAAAGAATATCATCAACCGTCCTGTATCCCTCGGCGGAACAGGACTTTACATTTGCGGAAATCACGCAGAGACAGTTCCGAGCTTGTACGCAGGACTGAAAGGATAAGATATGAAGAACCGTTTGACAAAAGACGAGCTTATAAGTATCATTAACGGCTTGAAGCAGATAAAGGTGTGCTTTGTCGGCGACGTTGCGCTCGATGCGTATTGGCGTGCCGACATGAAGAAAAGCAGCCTGTCGCGCGAAACGCCGCACTATAACGTGCCGGTCATCAGCGAGAGCTATTCTCCGGGCGGCGGCGGTAACGTCGTCAGCAATATAGCTGCCCTCGGTGTTGGAAAGCTCATTCCCGTGACTGCAATTGCCAACGACTGGCGCGGATCGATACTTAAAGAGATGTTCGAAGAGCAGGGCGTTGACGCTTCCGCTATCGTTGAAAGAAAAAACGGTGTAACGACCTGTTATATCAAGCCCGTTAAGTTCGGAATATCGGATCAGCTTCAGGAGGATCCCCGTCTCGATTTTGAAAATTATGACGATATAGATCCCGAGGACGAGGAGAAGCTTCTTCTCGCCCTTGAAAATGCGGTAAAGGATGCCGACGTTATTGCCGTTTCCGACTACTGTACCTATGGAGTTGTGACCGAACGCGTAAGAGCACGGCTTTGCGAGTTGGCAATGACTGTTCCTGTGATAGTTGACAGCCGTGACAGAATAGGACTCTTCAAAAACGTGATGATCAAGCCGAACGAGGTGGAAGCTGCAAGAGCTGTCGGAAGTGAAGCAAGCACGCTTGATGAGTATATGGAAATAGGAAAAGTGCTTCAGAATAAGACCGAAGCTCCCGTCATCGTGACGCTGGGCGGTCTCGGCGGTCTCTGGTGCGAAAACGGCGAATGCGAGTACGTTGAAACTGCTCCTGCGAGCGGTGAAATAGATATAGTCGGAGCAGGAGATACGTTTTTGTCTGCGTTCTCGTGTGCATACGCCGTGTGCAAGGACGGCAAAAAGGCGATGGCGTTCGCAAACCTCGCGTCGGGAGTGACAGTCAAGAAGATAGGAATTACGGGAACTGCCTCACAGGATGAGATCATTGCAAAATGGGAGGAGTGCTGTAATGACTGATAATTTTGAAATAATGCATCCCGACCGTATACCGAACGGTAAGATACGTGCTGCGGTTTTCGATTTTGACGGCACGATATCGACGCTTCGTTGCGGCTGGGAAAAGGTTATGCGCTCTCTTATGCTCGAGCTGCTTTCTGACGGAACGAAGGAAACAGAGGATAAAATAGACGCGTATATAGATTCTTCTACGGGTATTCAGACAGTCTATCAGATGAAATGGCTCAAAGAACAGGTTGACGCGATCGGTCGCGGTGACGCAAATCACGACGTCTGGTGGTACAAGGACGAATATAACCGCCGTCTTATGGAAGATGTCAGTCAGCGCAAGGAACGCCTGAAAACGGGCGTTGACTTGCCCGAAAAGTACCTTATTTTGGGCGCAATCGATTTTGTTAAGATGCTTGGGGAGTCGGGAATATCCCTTTACCTTGCAAGCGGAACGGATCACGATGACGTCCTCCTTGAAGCCGAAGCGCTTGGCGTGTCCGAATATTTCAGCGTTATCAAGGGTGCGCCTCGAAGAGCGGAGGCATGCTCAAAGGAAGCTGTCATAAAGATGCTTCTGAACGAAAGCGGATTAAGCTCCGATTCTCTGCTTCTCGTGGGTGACGGAAAGGTCGAAATTGCACTCGGTGCCGAAAGAGGATGCTATACCCTTGGAGTTGCATCGAACGAGGAAACGCTTTGCGGAGTAAATCCCGTTAAGCGTAGCCGCCTCGTAAATGCGGGCGCAGACCTTATTATCGGCGATTTTACCAAGCGTGATGAGCTGATAAATTGGCTTGGACTTTGAGAATAAAACAGAACATAAGATATCGCCGTACCTGACGGTCACCGTGAGAGCTTGGCGCGGAATTAATGTCAATAACGGTTGATTATTAAATAAGAGGTCAGAATGAACGAATTACTTGAACGCTATCCGCAACTCGGAATTTCCAAAAACAGCATCGCAAAAGCGGTCGAAAAGATCGTTAAGTGTTATGAAAATGGGGGCAAGGTTCTTATCTGCGGTAACGGCGGAAGCTGCGCCGATTCCGATCATATCGTCGGTGAGCTTATGAAGGGCTTTTTGAAGAAAAGACCGATACCGCCCGCAAAGATAAGCGAAATGAAGAGGAAATGCCCCGAGCTCTCCGACGAGGTTTTATGTGGACTTCAGGGAGCGCTTCCCGCAATTTCGCTTTGTTCGCTTACTGCGCTTAATACGGCGTTTTCAAACGACGTTGATCCCAACTTGATATACGCGCAGAGTGTATACGGACTCGGCAGAGAAAACGACGTTTTCATAGGCATCAGCACATCCGGAAACGCTTTTAACGTCTATCTTGCCGCTTGCGTTGCGAGATCGCTCGGAATGACGGTTATAGGACTTACGGGCAAGGACGGCGGAAAGCTTAAAGACGTGTCGGATATCTGCGTGATCGCTCCCGAAAACGAAACCTATAAGATACAGGAGCTTCATTTGCCGATATATCACTATATCTGTGCCGCAGTAGAAGCTCACTTTTTCGATAAGTAACAAAAAAAACCGAAAGCATTGCTTTCGGAGTTTTTTATTATTAAGGCGTAATCACCAAATAAATACTGTTGGTGTTGTGTAAAATTGACACTTATTCATCTTGCTCAAAGGATAAAAATAGAGTATAATTTAACCTCGGTGGGCTTTGCCCACACAAAAACTAAAAAGGTGAAATGAATGTATACGCTTCTTCCGCTTACTCTTGCGCTGTTCGCAGGACTTATGCTGTCAAGAGTGACGAAAAAATTTAATCTTCCTGCCGTTACCGCATATCTGGTCGCAGGAATACTGATCGGACCGTTTTGCATAGGTGCGTTTGACGTCCCGGGCCTCGGCTTCAATTCGCTTGAGCAGGTACACGGATTTAACCTTCTTTCGGAGGTCGCGCTTGGCTTCATCGCATTCACGATGGGAAACGAATTCCGTCTTGATGCTCTCAAAAAAATCGGTAAAAAAGCTGTTATTATCGCAATTTTCCAGGCACTCGTAGCAACGCTTTTCGTTGACCTTGCCCTCTACGGATTGCATCTGATATTAGGCCCCGAAAAGCTTCCCCTTTCTGCTGTGCTTACACTCGGCGCAATTGCGACAGCGACCGCACCGGCGGCAACTCTTATGGTCGTAAAGCAGTATAAGGCGGACGGACCGCTTACGAAAATGCTTCTTCCCGTCGTCGCACTTGACGATATGGTCGGACTCGTCGTTTTCGCAGTATCCTTCGGTATCGCGAAATCTCTTGAGTTGCATCATCTTGACGTTGCATCAATAATCGTAGATCCGATACTTGAAGTCGTATGCTCGCTTCTTCTCGGTGCGATCATTGGCTTGGCATTCCACTTCTGTGAGCAGTTCTTCCATTCCCGCTCAAAGAGAATGAGCGTTTCGGTAATGTTTGTGTTCCTCGCTGTCGCGCTTTCGCAGCTCGAATTTGACCTCGGAGCAAACATAAAGCTCGTATTCTCTCCGCTTCTCGTATGTATGGCGATGGGAACGGTATTCTGCAACCTCTGCGACTTCTCGGAGGAGCTTATGGACCGCATCGACCGTTGGACGGGACCGCTTATGGTTCTCTTCTTCGTTCTCAGCGGCTGTGATCTTAACTTCAAGGTCTTCTCCAATTGGGCAATAATCGTAGTTGGTATTGTTTATATAATCTTCCGCTCGCTCGGCAAGATATACGGAGCACAGCTCTCGGCAAAAATGACGAAATGCGATCCCACGATACAAAAATATCTCGGTATAACCCTGCTTCCGCAGGCAGGCGTTTCGCTTGGAATGTCGCTCACCGCAATGGCGCTTCCGGTTGCGGGACCGATCATTCGTAGCGTTGCGCTCTTTGCCGTACTCGTATACGAGCTTGTCGGACCGCTTCTCACGAGAATTGCTCTCGAAAAGGCAGGCGAAATTAAAGAAAGACCGCTTACCGAACGCGAGATCGCACATATCAATAAGAAGAATCAAAATAAAACTGCCGTTTAACGGCAGTTTTATTATTCATATAACCTGTATAATTATAAAAACTTCGCAATTTATATTCATTTTCGACGGCAAAAACGAATAAACGAGCGAATATTCATCGAAAAAGCAACGAAATGGCAAAATTTGCTGCTGTTTTGCCAAAAAACCGACTTCGATTACAAAGCCAAATCTATTTACAAACCCCTCATTGCGATGCTATACTTTCGGTAACGAAATTCGGAGGGATAGAAAATGGACAGGACGATGGAGCTTGTGAGATTAAATGTTGCGGAGGAGGAAGGACTATTACTCAAATATTGTCTGTACGAGGAGACGCTTGATTCTCGTCCGTCGTACTCTATTGAATGTAAGTACGGTGACGAATCTGTATTTCTTCCTGACGTAACCTCTATAAAAGAACGTGCCGTTGAGATCTTCGAGCTTTTCGTCAAGTGTCGGGTAACACCGATATCAGCCCATGACGTCCTTGAGGATATTCTTCCCTGAAAGCCCCGATGGGGCTTTTTTTATTTATTACGAATATGTTAATAATTTGTAAGAAAGGAAGCTATTTTATAGACTTTTTCGGTAAGTTGAGGTATAATGTATAATGTATTATTATTTTTGGAGGCAGGATGTTCGGATATGTAACTCCCCTTGAGAGCGAGCTTAGGGTAAAAGAGCTGAATTTTTACAAAAGTACATATTGCGGACTTTGCAAAACTATGGGAAAGCGAGTCTGTAACGAATCTCGCTTGACACTCAGCTACGATATAGTATTTCTTGCCCTCGTTCGCTTCCTTTTGACTGAGGAAAAGCTTGAATTCAAAAGCGGAAGCTGTGCCGTATCGCCATTCAAGAAAAAGGCGATAATGCTAAGCAACCCGACTCTTGAATATTCTGCGGCGGTGGGCGCACTTCTTGCCTATCACAATATAGCAGATGACGTAAAAGACAAAAAGGGAATAAAGAAGCTTTTATCCCGTTTTCTCCTTTTTTCGGCAAAAAGAATGAAGAAGAAGGCGGCACTTCTCGACCTTGACCTTTTCATAAAAAATAAGCTCGGCGAGCTTGATGCCATCGAAAAATCCGATGAGGTAACTCTCGATTCGGCAGCGCAGGTATTCGGGGAATTGCTTGCGGAAATTTTCGCCTGTGATTTAGGCGCTCAAGCGAAGCTGATCGCAAGCGAGATCGGGCTTCACATCGGAAGATGGATATATATTGCCGACGCCGCCGATGACTTTGAAAAGGACAAAAAAAGAGGCGAATTCAATCCGCTGACCGAGCTGAATGCCGAGAGAATAAAAATCTCCCTCACGCTTGAGCTTGAGGCGGTATCCCGGGCGGTAGAGCTGATAACGCCCTACGATGACGGCATAATGAACATAGTGAAAAATATAATTTATCTTGGACTTACGTCCAAGGCTAACAAGATAGTAAAGGAATAAATGTAATGACCGATCCTTACAAGGTGCTTGGCGTTTCACGTGACGCCACGGACGATGAAATCAAAAAGGCATATAGAGAGCTTGCGCGAAAGTATCACCCCGATAACTACGCAGGAACTCCGCTTGCTGACCTTGCCGGCGAGAAAATGAAGGAAATAAACACCGCTTATGACGAAATACAGAAAATTCGTGCAGCGGCTTCGAAGGGCGAGAGCTACAAAAATCAAGGCGGAAGCTACGGCGCATACGGAAGCGATTATTCGGGCGCTAACGCAGAGGATTTTTTGAAGGTACGTCAGTATATAAATGCAGGCAGATATTCCGACGCCGACTTGATTCTTAATTCAATGCCGGTCGGAGCGCGCAATGCAGAATGGAATTTCCTTAAAGGCTGTGTGCTTGCCCAGAAAAACTGGTTCTATGATGCGCAGAAGTATTTTGAAACAGCCTGCTACATGGATCCGAATAATATCGAATACCGCAACGCTCTTAACAATATAAGAGCACGAGCGCAGTCATACGGTGGCGGTTACAACACGTCAAACGTCGGCGGATGCTCCGCTTGCGACCTTTGTCAAGGACTTATCTGCGCAGACTGCTGCTGCGAATGCTGCGGCGGAGACCTGATAAGCTGCTGTTAATATGAAAAAGAAAAACAACTTGAAGAGCAACACCAAAAAGCTCGCAGTATCTGCGGTGCTGTCGGCTCTCAGCATCGTTGTAATGCTCATAGGATCGGTAACGGGATTTCTCGATCTGACGATGGTTGCAATTGCATCAATATTCGTGTTCTTTGCGATTCTTGAAATGGGCAGTCCTTATCAGTATCTCATATACGTCACGACGTCGCTTTTATCAATGCTTCTGCTTCCGGATAAATTTTCCGCCATCCTTTATATGGCATTCGGCGGAATATATCCTATGCTGAAGCAGCAGATCGAGAAGCTGCCACGGCTGTTCTCCTGGATGTTAAAGGTAGTATATTTCAATATAATCCTTATCGGATCGACCTTGTGCGCAAAGTATCTCTTTAACGTAGACGGCGAGGAGCTGACAGTTATGCTCTTTATTGTCGGCAACGCCGCATTTATCGTATACGATATTGCAATGACAAGGCTGATAACCTATTATCTGCTCGGACTTCGTGAAAAATTCCGCATAGAAAAGTATTTTAAGAATTAATCGGTTTTAACGCTTTTGTCATTGACAAAAGCGTTAAAAAATAGTACAATTAATATATATGTTTATTTGTTTCCGGAAAGAGTGAAAACGATGATAAAAAGCATGACCGCCTTCGGCAGAGCCACAGGTGTTGGCGAGGGAAAAAACTATATATGCGAGATAAAATCGGTAAATAACCGCTATCTCGATACCTATGTAAAGCTTCCTCGTGCCTACGGCTTTTTCGAAGAAAAAATAATATCGCATATCAAGGAAAGCGGAATTACACGAGGCAAGGTCGAGGTTAGCGTTTTCGTTGAAGTAACCGAAAGCGTTGGAACAACGGTCGAGCTTGATACCGCCTATGCGGAGGGATATATTGCGGCGCTTCGCAAGCTCCGTGACGAATTTTCTCTATCCGATGATATATCGACAATGTCTGTTGCTCAAAACCGTGACATTTTCCTTGTAAAGAAGCCCGAGGAGGATTCCGAGCGCGATTGGAACGAATTTCTTCCGATCCTGAATGAAGCGCTCGCTGCATTCAATGCAAACAGAGAGCGAGAGGGTGCAAATCTCCGCGCAGATCTTCTTGCGAAGAAGGAAAATCTCGTAGTAATGGCGGCAAAGATCGCAGAGCTTTCGAAGGCTCAGATCGAATCCTACCGTGACCGCCTTGAAGCTCGCCTGCGCCAGCATATATCCGAAATGGATTTCGAGTTTGATTCTCAAAGAATTCTGACGGAATGTGCGATTTTTGCGGATAAGGTAGCAGTTGACGAGGAGCTTGTCCGACTCGGAAGCCATTTTGACGCCTTTGACGAGGCAATGAACGGTGACGGCCCCGTCGGTCGCCGTCTTGATTTCCTTCTTCAGGAAATGAACAGAGAAGTGAACACGACAGGCTCAAAGTGCAACGACAGCGCAATAACGGCGCTCGTGGTCGATGCAAAGTGCGAGCTTGAAAAGATAAGAGAACAGATACAAAATCTCGAATAAGAGGTGACTACCGTGAGATTTATAAGTATTGGCTTTGGCAACATGGTTTCGGCAGGCAGAGTAGTTTCGCTCGTCAGCCCCGATTCTGCGCCCATGAAGCGACTCATTCAGGATGCACGTGACGAAGGAAGAATTATCGATGCAACCTGCGGAAGAAGAACGAGATCGGTAATCATAACCGATTCCGACCACGTTATCCTCTCGGCAATCCAGGCAGAAACGATCTGCAACCGTCTGAACGGCGAAAACGCCGATGAGGGCGATGACGAATAAAGGTGATAATATGACAACGCTTAAACCACCAAAAGGAATATTGCTTATCGTATCCGGCGCCGCTGGAACAGGCAAGGGAACAGTAAACGGAATGCTTCTCCGTGAATATCCGAATTTCGCATTTTCAGTTTCCGCAACGACACGTGCGCCCCGTCCCGGCGAGATCGACGGCAGGGAATATCACTTCCTTACCCGAGAGCAGTTCGAGGAACAGATCAAAAACGACGGCGTAATCGAGTACACAGAGTACTGCGGAAACTACTACGGAACGCTGAAAAGCGAGCTTCATAAGCTCGATGAGGGCAAAAACCTCATTCTTGAAATCGAAACCGACGGCGCAATGAACGTAAAACGTCTTTTCCCCGACAGCGTTGCGGTGTTCATTCTCCCGCCCGATTACGAAACGCTGAAAAGCCGTCTCGTAAACCGCGGAACAAACACCCCCGACGATATCGAAAGAAGAATGAAGCGCGCTCTTGAGGAATTTGAGCTGGTCAGGTACTATGACTATGTTGTAGTAAATCATGACGGCAAGGCAGACGAAGCTGCGCGTGCCATTTATGAGATCATAATCGGTGAACAGCATAAGGTAAGCCGAAGCGAAGGCGCAATAGAAAAGATATTTTTTGAAAATAAGTAAAGGATAGAAATACTATGAACAACATGATAACCCCCTCCCTTGACACTCTTACACAAAACAACAAGTATAACCGCTATACTCTCGTTATCGCAGTTGCAAAGTGCGCAAGAATAGTAACAGACGAGTATGTAGCACAGAGAGAGGAAGCAGAAAGAAAGCTTGCAAACAAGGAAACCGATAAGCCCCTTTCCGCTCTTATCAAGAAGGACTACCGTGATGAAAAGGCAGTCAGAATCGGTATTAATCGTCTTGCTAACGGTGAATACGTTATAAACGACGCTTCCGTCGAATAAGGAGAAAAGCAGTGAATAATTCGGTTGCTCGGGTATATCTGCTTGACGCGCCGTATCACATTGATAAGCTATACGATTATTACGTTCCCGAAGAACTCCGAAGCGCCCTTGCGGTCGGCTCCTTTGTCGCCGTGCCGTTCGGAGGCGGGAATAGAAAGCAGCTCGCTCTTATAGGCGAGCTGTCGGATGCTTCCGATTATACGTCGCTAAAGCCCATTATAGCCCCCGTTTGTCAAAGTATAGTTCTTGACAGCGAAATGCTCGGCCTTGCTATGTATATGAAGGAGCATTTTTTATGTACTGTCGGAGATGCCGTTAAGGCGATATTGCCCTCCTCCGCACTTTCCAAGGTGAAGGAATATTATACTGTCACCGAAAAGGGCAAAAATGAGCTTGATACTCTACCGCCGTCAAGTGCGGCTGTTCTTCGCTATATTATCGCAAAAGGCAGAGTCAGCGAGGATACCGTTATAAAGGACTGCGGAGAAAGCGCATCAGCAATAATTCTTCGCCTCAAAAAAAGCGGTATGCTCGAATGTGAAGCGGAATTTTCCGACAGCAAGGGCGTCGTTTCCGAAACCGTATCAATAAGTGAGGAATACGCCGACAAGGAGATTGATGAGCTCCTTGCCCTCGTGCGCGGAAGCAAGCAAAAGGAAGCGCTTTCGGTAATATCAATAAGCGGAAGCTGTAATATGAATGAGCTTCGTGACCGCTATGAAATAGGAAGAAGCATCCTTAAGCCCCTTGAGGCAAAGGGGATCATAAATATAACCTCGTTTGACATTTTCAGAGATCCTTACAGGGGTAAGAAGCTGCCGCCCGATAAGATATATACCCTCTCGGAAAGCCAATCCGAGGCAAGAGATAAAATTATTTCGATGACCGATTCAGGCAAGCCGATGGCAGCGCTGCTTCACGGCGTAACGGGAAGCGGAAAAACGAGCGTTATTCGCTCGGTAATGGATCACGTCATCAAGAAGGGCAAATCGGTAATACTTCTCGTTCCCGAAATTGCGCTCACACCGCAAACGGTGGGAATCTTCCGTGCGCATTACGGCGAAAGGACAGTCGTTATACATTCAGGGCTGTCGAAGGGCGAAAGATACGATGCCTGGCGAAAGATAGCACGGGGGGATGCAGACGTTTGCATCGGTACTCGTTCGGCTATTTTTGCTCCCTTTAAAAATCTCGGCCTTATCGTTATCGATGAGGAGCACGAGCATACCTATAAATCGGATATGGATCCGAAATATCACGCAAGAGATATAGCGCGTTACCGTTGCGCAAAGCAAAATGCAGTAATGCTTTTATCAAGCGCAACCCCCTCCCTTGAAAGCTATTTAAAGGCGAAGGAAGGGAAATACACCTTAATAACCCTGAATGAGCGTTACGGAAACAGCGTCCTGCCCGAAACGGTTATTACCGATATGCGAAAGGATGCCAAAAACGGCAACGTATCTCCTATCGGCACCGAGCTTCGTGAGAAGATCAGCGAGGTGCTGAACAGAAAAGAACAGGTAATTCTCTTTATAAATCAAAGAGGATATAACCGTTTTCTTTCCTGTCCGCTGTGCGGTCACGTTTTGACCTGCGAGCATTGCAGCGTTTCATATACCTATCATACAACGACCTACGGTAGAGGATACCTCTACTGTCACTACTGCGGAAGCAAGGAATTTGCGCCAAGCAAATGTCCGCAGTGCGGAAACGAGGTGCTTCGTCACGTCGGCTACGGCACGCAAATGGTTGAGGAGGAGCTTAACCGTCTCTTCCCGAGCGCAAGAATTACGAGAATGGATGCCGACACGACATCAACGAAATTCTCATACGAGAGTCTGCTTGGCTCATTCCGTGACGGCGAAAGCGATATACTGATCGGTACACAGATGGTAACAAAGGGACACGACTTCCCGAACGTAACCCTCGTTGGAGTAATAAATGCCGATTCCTCGCTCTATCTTAATGACTATAAGGCAAACGAGCGAACCTTCTCGCTTCTGACTCAGGTTATAGTCAGAGCAGGCAGAGCCGAGCGCAAGGGCTGTGCTATGGTGCAGACCTCGAATCCCGAGCATCCTATTCTTAGGATCTCGTCGGAGCAGGACTACGAAAAAATGTATGAAAACGAGATAGCGCTCCGTTCTGCTCTCGTTTTCCCGCCATACTGTGATATGGTGCTGTTCACATTCGGCTCGGCTTCGGAAAATGAGCTTATGACTGCGGCAACACAGTTTACCGAGATGTTCAAAAAGCTGCGTGCTGAAAAATATCCCGACGTTGCCGCCGTGCTTTTCGGGCCGATGGAAGCGCCGATATACAAGGTAAACGGCGTCTACCGAATGAGAGTCGTTATCAAAACGAAGCTTAATAATGCCGCAAGAAGGCTGATGTCAGAAGCCTATTCCGAAATCAGCCGTTCAGCAGGGAAGCGTATTGCGATTTCTGCCGACGTAAACCCGACGAATTTGTAATATGTGTAACAAAACGACGTAACATCGTTTTTGAGCGGGGCGTCGAGGACGTCGCCCCCTACAAATAATATGGCAAAGCTCCGCCACGCCTTCTTCACTTCCCCTGAGGGGAAGGGTGTCTAAGAGGTAAACCTCGGACGGATGAGGTAGGACGCAGAGCGTCCGTGTGTCGAAGTGAAGTAACATTGTGTTTCGATGCGGCGGGAGCAAGCCCCCGCCCTACAAAGATGTCGCAAAGCGTTTCGGCGTTACAATATCAATGATTTTAAAAAGAGGACATAAAAATGGCAATTCTTAAAATACTAACGAAGGAAGACGAGCTGCTCCGCAAAAAGAGCCGCCCCGTTGATGAAATAACTCCAAGAATCCTACGTCTGCTTGACGATATGAAGGACACACTTCATAAGGCAAACGGCGCAGGCCTTGCAGCACCCCAGGTCGGCGTTTTGCGCCGAGTTGTGCTTGTCGAAACCGAGCCGGGCGAGCTTATCGAGCTTATCAATCCCGAAATCGTTGAGGTTTCGGACGAGCGCCAAGAGGGCCTCGAGGGATGTCTTTCCGTTCCCAATGAATGGGGAATCGTTGACCGTCCCATGACCGTTACCGTAAAGGCGCAAAACAGAAACGGCGAATGGTTTACTATGACGGGAAGCGAGCTTAAAGCGCGTTGCTTCTGCCATGAGCTTGACCATCTTGACGGAACTCTTTACATCGACAAGGCATCGAGAATGCTTTCACCCGAGGAGCTTGACGAGGAATAATATGAAAATAATGTTTATGGGAACGCCCGATTTTGCCGTTGCATCACTTCGTGCTCTTTATGAAAATAATGCAGGCGAAATCACGGTAATAACCCAGCCCGACAAGCCGAAGGGCAGAAAAATGATACTAACGCCTCCCGAGGTAAAAATTTATGCCGAAAGCGTCGGACTTCCGGTTTATCAGCCGAAAACCCTGCGAGACGGGGAGTTTGATGCGTTCCTTCGTGAGAAAAATCCCGATATCATAATCGTTGCCGCCTACGGAAAGATTCTTCCGAAATCGGTTATAGATTATCCCAAATACGGATGCATAAACGTCCACGGCTCGCTTCTGCCGAAATATCGAGGTGCGGCTCCTGTTCAGAGATGCTTGATAAACGGCGAGCGTGAGACGGGAAACACGATAATGTATATGGACGAGGGGCTTGATACGGGCGATATGATCGCAAAAAGCACCGTCACAATAGACCTATCCGATAACGCCGAAACGCTGTTTGAAAAAATGGCGAAAAACGGAGCAGACCTGCTTATGTCAACTCTTCCGAGCATCATAGACGGAAGCGCAAAAAGAGAAAAGCAAGCGGAGGCTGACGCAACCTATGCGGCAAAGGTCGGCAAAGAGGACTGCATGATCGAGCTTTCAATGACGGCAAACGAGCTTCATAACCGTGTAAGAGGTCTTGCGCCATACCTTTATGCATACGCTATGAGGGGAGAAACCCAGCTAAAATTAGTTGAAACATTCCCGACCGATAAAAAGACCGATAAGGAAGCAGGCACGCTCCTCTCGGACGGCAAAAAGCTCTATCTTTCTTGCGGCGACGGAATGCTTCTCGAAATTCGTCAGGTGCTTCCCGCAGGCAAAAAGCAGATGGCGGCAGCCGATTATTTAAGAGGAAACCCTATAAAGGACGGAGAAAAACTGATTTCCGTAAAGGAGTAAAATATGTTTTGGATTGACTGGCCATATTTGGTACTTGTCGTACCGATGCTCATAATTTCAATGTGGGCGCAGATCAAGGTTAAAACGACCTATAATAAGTATAGTAAAGTATATGCAGGCATGGGGCTTACAGCGGAGATGGCAGTTCGCAAGATTCTCGATTCAAACGGCCTGTTTAACGTCGGAATCACGAGAACGCCGGGAGACCTGACCGACCATTACGATCCGAGAAGCAATACGATTGCCCTCTCGGACAGCGTTTACGGAAGCACGTCCGTTGCGGCGATAGGCGTTGCGGCTCACGAAGCAGGTCACGCAATTCAGCACGCTGTCGGCTATGCGCCGATAAAGCTCCGTACGGCTCTTGTGCCGATTACGAATTTTGGCTCACGTCTATCGATGCCTCTGTTTATTATTGGACTCATCCTTGCAAATCAGCCCCTTGCTTATGCAGGAATAGTCCTTTTCAGCCTGACCGTTATCTTCCAGCTCGTCACGCTCCCGACAGAGTTTGATGCAAGCCGCAGGGCGGTTAAGGCGCTCGGCGGATACGGATATTTGAATGACGATGAGCTTAAAGGCACGAAAAAGGTGCTTTCAGCCGCCGCCATGACCTATCTTGCCGCACTTTTCGTTGCGCTCGCATCGCTTTTAAGACTGATCATCATCGCAGGCGGCGGACGGCGCAGAGACTGATGAAGGTAAGAGAAGCGGCGTATCTCTCGCTTGAAAGATGCGAGAAAACCGATAAATTTTCAAATCTCGAGCTTGACAGCGCAATCAAAAAATACGGCTATATAGGTGCCGACCGTGCGTTTTTCACAACGCTCGTTTACGGCGTTATCGAAAGAAGAATAACTCTCGATTACGTAATTTCGGTATATTCGAGCAAGCCGTTAGAAAAGATCGAGCCGAAGCTGATGAATATTCTTCGTCTTGGCGCATATCAGATTTTGTTTCTCGACCGCACGCCCGACAGCGCAGCGGTAAACGAAAGCGTTGAGCTGTCAAAGCGCTATACGCATAAGGGAACGTCATCCTTTGTAAACGCCGTTCTTCGCTCAATCGTCCGCGGGAAGAATAATATCCCGATGCCGAAGGCGGGCAGCGACGAATATTTGAGCGTAAAATACTCTCTGCCGACTTGGCTAATATCTCTCTTCCGTGATAATTACGGTAGCGAGAGGGTAGAAGGGCTTTTGAACGGCATGAACCGAAGTCCGAGTATAACCCTTCGGGTAAATACGCTGAAGATCACAAGAGACGGGCTGATAAGGTCGCTTAATGAAAGCGGCATCGACTGCTCGCCCTCCGAAAAATGCGACAGCGCAGTAATGCTGACGTCAAATACCGCAGTAAGCGACCTGACCGTTCTACACGACGGCCTTTGCTTCGTCCAGGACGAAGCGTCGCAGCTCTGTGTAAAGGCGCTGGGTGCAAAGCCGAACGATTTTGTGATCGACACCTGCTCCTGCCCAGGCGGCAAGAGCTTCGGAATCGCTCTTGAAATGGGAAACGCAGGCAGACTTATCTCCCTCGACCTTCACGAAAGCAAACTTTCGCTTGTCGAAAACGGCGCAAAAAGGCTTGGCATCGAGATTCTTGAAACCGAGGTGCATAACGGCACAAAGCCGAATGAGGAGCTTATCGGTAAGGCAGACAGAGTCCTCTGCGACGTTCCTTGCTCGGGACTTGGCGTAATTGCAAAGAAGCCCGATCTTCGCCATAAATCCCCGGAGGATATTGCACGTCTGCCGGAAATTCAGTATAAAATTCTCGCAAACGGCGCATCGTACTTAAAGGACGGCGGAATACTCGTCTATTCGACCTGCACGCTCAATAAAGCCGAAAACGAGGATGTCGTCAGCAGATTTTTGAAAGAGCATCCCGAATTTTCTCCCTGCACCGACGGAATGTATGAGAATAAGGCAATGATCACCTTCTTCCCCGACACTCACGGTACAGACGGCTTTTTCGTTGCAAAATTCATAAAGAAATAAAATAAAAAAATGAAGGCAAACGCCTTCATTTTTTTATGGGGAATTCACTCTGTCGAAAAGCGCAAAAAAGTTTTGACACAATTTCGTAGGGCGGGGGCTTGCTCCCGCCGTTGCAAAAACGATGTTACTTTTTTGCGGGGCGTCGAGGACGTCGCCCCCTACATTGAGTCGATAAATTCTTGAATGCGGCGAATAGGTCGCCACTACATTTATTTCGCAATACCCCTTGTATTCAAAAGAAAAATGTGATATGATTTCAGTATATTATTTTTTTGAGGTCAAAATGGAAATCTGGGATCTATACGACCGCGACAGAAACCCGCTTGGTATAACTCATATACGAGGCCGTTATCTGCCGAAGGGCGCATATCATATAGCCGTCGGAATATGGACGGTAAACAGCAAAAATCAAGTACTCTTAACCCTTCGCTCGCCGCAAAAGCGGGATTGGCCAAACGTCTGGGAAAATACAGCAGGCTCAATTATTCACGGCGAGGATTCGCTCACCGGCGCAGTGCGGGAGCTGTTCGAGGAAACAGGCATAAAGGTTGATAAAAGCGAGCTGCATTTTCTCGGCACGGAGCGTGGACGAAACGCAATAGGCGATTGCTATATCGTCCGACGTGATATTGACATAAAGGATATCGTCCTTCAAGAGGGCGAAACCTGCGATGCCAAATGGGTGTCGCTTTCCGAGCTTGACCAAATGATCGAGGAAGGGCTGGTCGCACCGCCCGTAGCGAGAAGATTAAGAAAAATAAGAAAAGAGTTTGAAGCGTTCATATTCGGAAAGGAAGAAAATATGAAAAACCTCCCCTTCAGCCCGGCAGACGTGCTTCTGCCCAAAAAGGATTTTGATAAATGGTCGACGGTTGCCTGCGACCAGTATACCTCACAGCGTGATTATTGGGAAAATGTTGAAAAAACGGTAGGAGATTCCCCCTCGGCACTCAAAATAACTCTGCCCGAGGTATATCTTAACGATTCCGACGTCGCTGACAGAATCAAAAGAATCAACGAAACAATGACGGAATACATAGAAAGCGACGTTTTCGAGGAATACGAAAACGCAATGATTTTCGTTGAAAGACGCCTGAAGGACGGTAGGATCCGCCGTGGAATCGTCGGAAAGATCGACCTTGAAGCCTATGATTATTCGGTAGGCTCGGTTTCGGCGGTAAGAGCAACCGAGGGAACGGTGCTGTCGAGAATTCCTCCGCGTGTTGAGATTCGCAAGGATGCACCGGTGGAGCTTCCGCACATTATGGTGCTGATTGACGATCCCGAGAACGAGGTTATTCCGTCCGAGCCGGATGGCGAGATCCTCTACGATACCCCCCTCATGCTCGGCGGCGGAAGCATTCGTGGCTCGCTTATGAGCGAAAATGCGGTAAAGCGTGCGCTTTCGGCTCTTGAAAAGCAGAGTGAAACGCATGAGCTTCTCTTTGCCGTCGGTGACGGTAACCATTCGCTTGCAACCGCAAAGGCGTGCTACGAAAGAGATAAGACCAAACCACTTGCTCGCTACGCCCTCGTTGAGATAGTAAATATTCACGATCCCGCGCTCGATTTCGAGCCGATATACCGTGTCGTTTTCGGAGTCGACAGCGAAAAAATGCTCTCCGAAGCCAAAAAACGCTTTGAAGGCTGCTCCGAAAACAAGGTCGTAACCGTTGTAAACGGAAACGAGGATAGCTTCTGCGTTGACGGCCTAACCGCAGGCGTGCTTCAAAGCTTTATTGACGAATATATCGAAAAGAACGGCGGCGAGGTCGATTATATCCACGGCGAAAGCGATCTTCGCTCCCTCTGCAATAAGCCCGACACAGTCGGCTTCTTGTTTGACGGCATAAAGAAAAGCGAGCTTTTCCCCTACGTCGAAAAGAACGGCGCCCTCCCTCGCAAAACCTTCTCAATGGGCGAAGCCTACGATAAGCGCTACTATATGGAGTGCAGAAGAATTAAATAACGCCAAAAAGCGACGGAACACCGTCGCTTTTTGGCGTTTTGCACAACACGAGTATACTTAAACTGTGCATTATACAGATTTATGATCGATAACCTTGTACGGCCGGTGATCATATGATATAATTCAAATAAAGGAAGTGATTCGAAATGACACCAAAAACGAAAAAAATTCTGATCATTACAATAGTTTCTATTCTCGCTGTCTTGATACTTGTTCCGCTTATTGCGTATTTAACACTATCTGCCATAATTGATAATGCCGGTTATTCAGAAACCGTCTATATCCATTCTCCCGACGGTAAATACACTCTTATAATCAAAGAAAAGAGTTATCTTATGGCCGGAACTGTTGCGGAGATATACGGTGTTGAAGGTTCGTCGCCGAACTGGATAGAAGAATGGTTGGCGCCTAAGCTCGGAGAAACCTTTTCAGATGACGGTGTCAGCGTATTCGATGGGAAGGGGAAGGGATACAAGATCGAATGGCTCAAAGATGAAATTGTGATCCGCTATTATTCGGGAAGAGGAACCCAAACCGAGGACCCTGCGACTTGGGACATCAAAACTCTCGAATGCCCCGATAACACTTCGATTTATCTTAATTTCATAGCTCTTCTCGTAGCTATAATTGCAGTTATCACCGTTGCTACGAAGCTTATAGTCAAAGCCGTGCGAAAGCGTAAGAAAATAACGGCAAAAACCTAAAAACAAAACCGCTACTGCATCGCAGTAGCGGTTTTATTTTATAAAAGCTTCTTTCTCATTTCCTCGGCAGAAAGAGGACTTATGTAAGCAGGCGGAACGTCGAAGACGGTCTTTGCGCCCGACATGCCCTCACGGTTCATTCGAACAGCGGCTCTGCCGTATGCGACGAGCACGCTTGCGGTAAATTCGGGATTTGAGCCGAGCTTGAGCGAATACTCGATCATCTGCTTCGTCTCGCAGTCTTTTCCCGTCACGCCCGTTCTTATAACGAATCCGCCGTGCGGAATTCCCGCATGGTCACGGTCAAGCTCCTCCTTCGTGACGAAGTAAACTACCGTATCGTAGTCTGCAAAATAGTTCGGCATCGTCTTTATCTCATTTTCGATCCGAGCCTTGTCAGCTCCCTCTGCGGCAACGACGTAGCATTCGCGCGTGTGCTTTTCTCTCGCTGTAAGGACGGGATTTTCGCCGTTTCTTACACGCTCCATTGCGCTTTCAACGGGAACTGTGTACTGCTTTGCATCAATAACGCCGTCAATACGGCGGATAGCATCGGAATGTCCCTGGCTAACGCCCCTGCCCCAGAATGTATAGTCACTTCCGTTCGGAATTATTGCGCCGGCAAGCAATCTCTGCAGGCTGAACATACCGGGATCCCAGCCAACCGAGATCATAGCGATCTTGCCGCCTGCCTTGGCAGAAGCGTCACAGCTTGCAAAATGCTCGGGAATCCTTGCGTGAGTATCAAAGCTGTCAACGACGTTAAAATACTTTGCGTATTCGGGCGTCTGCTTCGGAAGATCCGGTGCGCTTCCTCCGCAGATAAAGAGAACGTCAATTTCATCCTTGTGATTAAGAATATCGTCTATATGATAAACGGCGACGTTCGGGCTTTGAGTTTTAAGCGTTTCGGGCGCGCGTCTTGTAAAGAAGGCGACAAGCTCCATATCGGGATTCTGACGGAGCGCAAGCTCTGTTCCACGTCCGAGATTTCCATAGCCGAGAATAGCGGCTCTCACTTTGTTTGCCATAGTAATATACCTTTCAAAATAGTATGAAACAAGTATAGCACAAAAAAATCCGCTTGTCACCATAATTTTTAAAAAAAATACGGCATACGGAAAAATCCGTATGCCGTATTGCTTATTAGATGTTAACAGCCGCAGCCGTTGTTTCCGCATCCGCAGCCGTTGTTATAACCGCCGCAGGATGAGAGTGAACGGTCAAGACCGCGCACGATGCGATTAGTAGTGCAGGCAAAGCCTTTTGCAAGGCTGTCGATTATTCCACAGCCGCAACCGCAATTACGGCGATCGTTTTCGCCGCAGTTGTTTACGGCGTTAGCGCAACCGCAGTTGTTTGTATCGTTATTTCCGCATCCGCAGCCGTCATTCTGGTATGCGATGGCACCTCTGCCGCCGCAGCTTCTATTACAGTTTGAACACATTTGTTTTATCTGCCTTTCGTTTGATTAACCGGGGATATCCCCACTTAAAGTATATGAAGAAAATCCCCTTCGGTTAATCCTCCTTGATATAGGCAGGGAAACCGGCAGCAATGAGCTTTTCCTTCATTTCCTCGGCGTTTTCACGCTTGGAGTAGGCTCCGACCTGAACTCGGTAAAGCTTCTCCTCCTTGGGAGTCAGAAGCCTTTCAACCTCGTTTCTGAAATCGTTCATGGTAAGACCGTATTTTAAAAGCCAATGGTCAATATCGGAATGATTGGAGGCGTATCCCCTTGCGTGCGCCTCCTTGTGAGAAACGATAACCGACGAATTCCATCCGTGACGGCGGCAGATATCGGCACAAAGCTCGGTAGCGGCGGAGTAGACCGCATCAAAATATGCCTTGTCTTTCAGGTTATCCTCGCAAATTTCAAACTGAATATGCCCGGTCGGCTCGTAATTGTAGGAGCCGTTTTTGCCCTTTCCGCTGCCCCAGGCGGCAATGTCCTCGGGTAGATTGTGAACTATCCCGACACTGCCGTCGTTCAGCTTTCCGATAATATAGTGCGCCGCCTTGCTGACCGCCGAGCGATTCCAATGATTACCGTACTTGTTTACGCCCAAAAGCGCAAGAAGCTCGCTTCTTTTCGGATCGTCGCCTGAAGGCTGACTGTACCGCTTTATTGACGGGTTATTTGCGCCCGTGCTGTGAACGACAATGCCGACGGGGACTATCGGCTGACGCTTTGAGCTGTATGCTCGGCTTTGCGTGTGAATACATTCGATTATATTCATATTATTTCTCCTCAGAATTTTTTAGCTCGGGAAGACCTGCGATGCTCGTAAGCATAGAAAGTATTCCCGAAAGAGCCGCCGCAGAAATAAGTGCGATCCAGTCGACCTCATTTAAAAGCACCGAGGTGCCAAGCACCGCAACCGCAGTCTGTGCAACCGTCCTTATAGCACGGATGCCTGCGGCGTATAGCCATAATTTTATTTTATTCTTCACGATGTATTTTGTTCCTCCGTTTCGTTTTTTCAAGATTTTTTATGCGCCCCTCGTGATTTTCGAGAACAAGCTCGTTCTCGCTTATGCGATGAAACATTTCCTTGTGGGTGTCGTGACTGCTGTTCTTAAACTCACCGATGACCTCATTCAGCGTGTTTATCGTGGTTTCAAGAACGGCAAGAGTTTTGCTTAGCTTGCTTACCCAGGTGGCAATGCTTCCGGCAAAGCCGAGAAGCGCAATTACTCCCACGGCAATTTCCCAGCTCATAATTCGTCAGATCTTTACGCCGTAAATGCCGTAAATCTTTCCTCGGGCATCGCCCGAAGATTTTTCGATGCAAACACCGTGATCGGTAAAGATATAATCGGTGTATGCATCATTATCTGCAACACGAAGCGGCAGCCTTTCGCTTGGCGCATCGTGAAGATAACGAACCGGAACGGAGTGCGCACTCGGATAGGAGCTTTCTGACGCACTTGCATAGAACACGATAAAATCATGGCCTAAAAATGCATCGATGCGTGCGTAAATATCAGTGCCGTTCTCGTTTGCGTAGAGGGCAACAAGACGGCTTTTGTTTTCGTCAACGTATTTCTTAATGACGGCGTTAGAAACGGGATTTAAGCTGATGTCCGACATTTCGCCGTCAACGGATGCAGTCATATTCACCTGTCCACCCGTTCCGGTGCTGCCGGAAAAATCAAAATAATAATCAGTGTTGGAATTGTTCATTTTTTCACCTCTCAGTAAATATCCTCGGGATATTTCTTCTGTATCGCAATCTTTTTAATATCCGATACGATGGTTTTTCCGTCGTTTGTCCAAATTGTAAGCTGAATATCGGCAATCAGACCGGAAACGAATTCAAGCGTTTCCCATTCCTCAAGCGTGAAGGTGGCATAGGTGCTGTCAAGAGTGATTCTTTCCATATCAATTGACAGCATGCTGTTGTTTTCCTGAACGAAAGTAACCTGCATTGCCGTTATGCTGTCCGCATGAACAGGAAGCTTTAAAATGAAGGTCGGAGTTGATCCCTTATACATTACAACCCCTCCTTCAAGCGCTTAATGCGTCTGCGGCGATAGGAATGGAAGGCGTCGGCAACGTATCCGAGAATATCGCAGAGATCGATGGGATCGGGCAGGGAATCACCGAAAATTTTCTCAACTGCGCCATCGCCTATCAACGTGTCAACAGCGTAGGAAAGAAAGGCCGAAGCCTCATTGAGATCCTCTCCCTTCTCTTTACATTCTTCAGCTCTTTTGCCCGCTTCGTCAGCAAGCATAGAAAGTCGCTCTGCGAATTCGCTGTCGGGGATAAAGGAAAACTCCTTGCCATTGATGCAAAGCGGTATTTTCGGCGCTTCGATAATAAGATTTTTCATTATTAAACCTCCTTTGAAGGAATGTTGTAAGCTAAGATCTTGATGTGCTGAGCGTGTCTTGATCCGCTTAAGTGAGTATCCACTCGTCTTACGTCATATGAGCCATTCGGCGGAAAGGCTTCGGGAGAATATCCGAGAAAAACCTTCTGTCCTGCCTTGACGGTATATCTTTTTCTGTCGTAATCCAAGCGCTTTGACGGTATTTCATATTTCAGCGCACGTCTGCCGTGAATCGGAATGTAGATTGTAATACGAGTGCTTGAGCTTTCTCCCTCGTCGACGATCTGCACCTTCGTAGCGGTTATCACGTGCCGCTCGTATTCGCCATCGTTAATCGGAGTGTAGAGGGTAACGGTATCGTTAAATCTGTAAAAGCTCATAATCAATCCCCCGTGTATATACAGCGAGACATAAGTCCGGCCTTTTTCAGAATAGCTAAGGTCATTCCCGAAATCGGAACGCCGCCGATAGAATAGCATCTTTTTTCGTTAGCGACGTACGGAGTTCCAATGGTATAATCTCCAAGCTTTTCGTCAATTCCCGACGTGACTGCGGCAAGACCGGATAGGGCATCAACGCCGCCTTGCGCATAAAGCGTTTCGGCCTGATGAGCAACCGCAAGACGTATTTTGTCGGTTATTGCGGTAATGGGCGAGCTGACGAGCAGATCAACGATCGTGCTGGCAGCGGAAGCGAGATAGGAAAACTCCTCTTCGGGAATAACGCTTCCTTCAAAGACCGAAATATAGTAATCATACGAAATATATTTCATAACGCCCTCCTTATCTTACCGAACGGTAACCGGGGGTAGGAAAAGGCATGTCGCAGGGATTGAAGGCAGAAAAATACGGAACTGAAACCGTTTCGTGACGAAAGGCATCGGGATCGCTTTCCATTATCCTCTTCAGCTCCTCCTTAATGTTTCCGCATTCACATTCCGAAAGAACACGGCGAAGCTCCTTTTCCGCCAGGGCGGATGAGGGGCGAGCCTCCTTCACGATGCTGTCAATAATTCCGCTTTTGAAGGCGGTAAGCTTTTCGCTCTCTGCCGAAAGAGAAGCAATAAGACCGTCGCGCTCCTCAGTGAGGGCGGCAATAATGCTTTCCTTTTCCGTCAGATCCTTGCATCTTTCCTTTAGCGCCGAAACGCTTTTTCCATGCTCCGACATGATCTCGTCAATTGTAGCCTTGTCGAGGCCAAGCTCTTCAAGAAATTCTCTTTTCATATAAATTCCTCCGTTCATTTGTACCAACGAGCCTTGAACTCATCGGCTGTAATAATTCCGCATTTCACATCTTCCCTCTGGGAGTCTCGCAGCGTGTCGGTTTTTTCGAGAATGCCATCGCCGATGCAAATATCAAGAGAGGGCTTTCCGACGGGGAGGGAATAAAGCGAGCAAAGAACTGTGAGCGCCTCAAAAAGCTCGTTTATTGCATTTTTCAAGGAAGCTCGTATAGCAGAAACCGTAGTGTAGGTTCTCTGCTTCATCGAATGGATCTCGGTAGCGGTTTTTGCGATCTCGGAGGGATCCGAGAAGGTTCCTCGGGCAATTCCGCAAGCATCCTCGATAAGCATGATGATTCTGTTAAGCCCGTTTATAATAGACTTGTCACGAAGCTCGGGAGCGAATATTTTAAAGAGATCGTTCGAGGAGCAGCAAGCATCAAGAGCATTTGTGCGGAACAAACGCTCCTTGCCAATGGGCAGAATGGGCTTTCCGTCCTTGCCGAGCCTGAATGCCTCGTCGCTTGCATCAACCGCAAGCTCGCCGCCCTCGAATTCCCAAAGCAAGCGTTCAAACTGCTTGTCCGCCTCACGGATGAGATTTTCTGCGCGGCGGAAAATCGGGGTGCCAAGCGGCGAAAGAGGATTGGACGGATTTCCAAACGGCAGTCCGAAATAGACGAACAGCGGCTTATCAAGCCCGTTGATCTCGACTCTCGGAGATAGCTCGGCCCATTCCTTTACGTTTGAAAGCAGCGACGGAGTCGAGGCGTTTTCTCCTTCGAAAACACGGTTGGTTATAACGTAGCCGTCCTTTGAACGGCGATGCTCCTCGATTCTCGTAAAAAGCCTGTCGCTTCTTTCGATGCGGTAAATGAAAGCACATTCGTCGATTCTGCCGCCGACGTCAACGCCAAGCGGAACAAAATCAAAGGGCAATATCGTTTCTACGCCGAGATTTTTTCCGTCGAATATCGGCTTAAAGATGACTCCGCCGAGAGCGCAGGCGTATTCGACCGACTTTTTCAGCTTGTTTTTAAGCCCGTCAATACAAGGAACGATCTTCGCGGCTCCGTCCGACAGATTAATATCGAATTCGGTTACCGCAAGAGTGGCGATCTCCTTTGAGATCGTGCCGGCAAGGTTGATCCCGGTGCGATCGAGATAAAGCTCGTAGCTTTTGCTTAAATCGAGCATTTCCCTATTGGAAATAATGCCCGAAGGAATAAAGCTTTCCGACACCGTCCCCCTCGAACGAAAAAAACGGGCGATATTTTCATGTAGTTTCACAAAATAGTACCTCCGTGAATGTTTGTAGTTTTAACCGTGATAAGCTCCCGCAAAAGCGGGAGCTTGTCTGACGTTAGCCGTTGTAATCCTCAAGAACGAAGCAAACGCCTTCAGCACGGTGAGGAAGAACGAATACATCCTCGAAGCTTTCTTCGTAGTAGACGTACTTGCCGCCGGTAGCCGCAGAGGGCTCGTCAAGGCAAGCGAACTGGTAAGAAACGGGAGTGATGATCGATTCGGGGTGTACGAGCATCATACCGACATGGCGAGCGGAGAGAGTCGCCGATGCACCGCGATCGAAGGTGAATTCGGTTTTCATAAGGCTGGAAGGAACTACGATCACCTGCACGCCGTCAAGCATGGTAATGGTGCGGTTGATGTCGCCGTCGAAGCTGTTTACAACGAGGTTTCTGTTCATCGAGGCGGCCTTCTTGAGCGCGTTCATGACCGTAGGCGAGACGTAAAGAATTCTTCCGGTAACGGGGACTTGAGCCTCCGTCATGTTAAGCATGATGTCGTCAAAGAGGTCAAGTACATTGTCTGCGGTGATCTTAACCGGATCGTTTGCGCCGTAATACTCATCCCAATCTGCGAAGAGCTTTGAAATGAGATAAGCGTCCATCTCGGGGAATTTGTACTCATTGTTGTAGACGCTGGTTATGTTCGCAATACTTGTTGCATAATCGGTCTGGTCAATGTCTGCGGGATGAATGAGAGTGCTCCACTTTCTCTGATTGGTTAGCTCAAACTCTATCCATTCGTTTTCGTAATTGCGGGAAGGCGTGCCGATGTCATCTCGGTCAGCCACTGTTCTTCCCACGATTCTGATGTGAGGAATTTCGATGGTCTTGCCGCCCTTGAAGCGGAAACGGTTGTTATTTTCGGTAGCATAAAGAGCACCGAAGTGGAGCGCATGCGGGAATGTCTGCGAGAGTTGGTCTGAATAGACCTTTGCGTAGTTAAGCTTGTTCATTGTTTTTCTCCTTTGTTTTTTGAAAAATTTTATTTATATCATCGTGCATTTTTACGCCGGATTTACGCCTCGGCAGGCGATGGCACGGTGTTAGCCGATGAGCTTCATCGCATCACGCTCGATAGAATACTCAAGCGCATCAAGCGAATCAATGTCGGTGCTTCCGTTGTCAAGCCGTTCATCGCTTATTCCGTCTTGACTGTAAAGAGCTGTTGACAGGGCGTTTTTAACGCTTTCAGAGTCGGTGCAAACGAAGAATCGCCTTTGCGCCATAAGTCGGCAAACAAGCCTGATTCTGTCGTTAACGGGCGATTTTTTTGCAAGCCTGATCGAGCTGTCGATGCCGTCGTTTCTTACTGCTTTTTTTAGCGACCGAATGAGAATCGGCTCTGCATTGTCACAGTAGACCGAGCCGACCTTGCCGTAATCCCGCTCAACGGAACGTAAAAAATCGCAAAACAGCTCGCCAAGCCTGTCGCTGTCAATGAGCGAGGAATGAAGCTCGCTTTTGAGAACGGCAATGCTCTCATAATTACCGACTGTGCCCGAGGCAACGAATGCGGTTGCGCTCTTGTTTCCTCCAAAATCGACGCCAACCGTAATTTTGGAAAGCGGAAGCGAAGAAGCCTCATCGCGTGAGATTAAAAAGGAAGAGGTATCGTCAGCAAAACGGCGGTAGATAATGCCTTCCGCCGCAGTCCAGCGGCCAAGGATGTATCTGTCGTAATAGACGGTGCCCTCGTATTCCTTTTTTAAGCTATGCACAAACGAGGGAGAGAGAAATGGGTTGTCGTCGATAACGTAGCTTTGATGAAAAATATCCGCATCGCTATCGAGGAATCTCTTAAACCAATGCTCAGGCCCTGCGGGATTGCAGGTGCCGTCAAAAACCGAATGGTCCTTGTCAAGACGGCTTTTCAGCATCTCAAATACGTTTTCGCTCCAGGTCGTTATCTCGTCACCGTAGGCATACTCAATTCCGCTTCCCTGAAGCTTCGCCGCCTGATCGCCGCGACCGCCGCCGATAAGCCAGCACTTTTTCCCGAAAAGCATAACGGTATCGTTTCCGCTCGGCTTGCCGACGAAAAACTCTCCCCAGATTTCTCGCATGGGATCAATAATATTTCGCGTAAGCGTAGAAACCGTCGTTCCGATAAGGACGATAAGTCCCTCGCCCCGACAAGCGCGAATCCGCTTTGGAATCATAAAATAATCACAATATGTCTTGCCCGAACGCGTGGCTCCGCTTTTTATGTTCCACCTGCGTGTCGCTGATCGGAAATAATCCTTTTGCTTTTGACTGAGCACTCTCTCACCTCCTTTGGCATAAACAGAATATCACGTAACAAAAATAATTTCGCCCCGACTTTTTCCCCACTTTTTCCGCAGGCTTTTTCAAAAAACATAGCCAAAAAAATTTTTACTCGACGCTTGACATATATAGTTATGTGTGATAGAATATAGCCGTACACAGTAAAGGCGCGTCCGCGCAAGAGTACCGCTTACTTAAAAGATCCCGTACAGGCAACGGGAGATGATAGGCGCGAAAGGGTAGGACGCCGAAAGAAAGACCGCCTATCCTTCTTGGTTCTTCAAAATAAGATTTGCTGAACTGTCGCTGAAGAAATCAGCGGAGCGTTATCTGTAACCCGAGGGCATCGCCCGAGGAGGCCGTTAAGATGCTCGAGCTTTACTGTTCGGGTATTTTTTTATTCTTGAAAAGCGAGGAAATGGCAATGAAAAAAACAATATTCACAGGCGCAGCAAGCGCAATAATTACCCCCTTCGATAAAAACGGAAAGGTCGATTATGAAGCCTTTGCAAAGCTGGTCGAATTCCAGATTGAAGAAGGAATCGACGCTATCGTTGTCTGCGGAACGACAGGGGAAGCATCAACGCTCTCCGATGAGGAGCATCGTGAATGCATCACCTTTATGGTAAAGCAGGTAAACGGCAGAGTTCCCGTAATCGCAGGAACAGGAAGCAACTGCACAGAGTATGCGGTCGATATGACGAAATTCGCTTGCGAAGCAGGCGTCGACGGTGTACTTTGCGTAACGCCGTACTATAATAAGACAACCCAGAAGGGACTGATCAGGATGTATACCGAGATTGCCGATGCATCTACCGTACCGGTAATTCTCTATAATGTTCCTTCGCGTACCGGCGTAAATATCGAGCCGGAGACCTACGCAGTTCTTGCCGAGCATCCGAATATCGTCGGCATCAAGGAAGCAAACGGAAATATCGGCAAAATAGTTGAAACCTTTGCTCTTTGCGGAGACAAGCTCGACGTATACAGCGGAAACGACGACCAGATCGTTCCGATAATGGCTCTTGGCGGAAAGGGAGTAATTTCGGTTCTCTCAAATGCTATGCCGAAGGAGACCTCAGAGCTTTGCAAGCTCTGTCTTGAAGGAAAGATAAGCGAAGCTTCAGCACTTCAATATAAGTATCTCCCCTTCATAAAGGCGCTTTTCTCGGAGGTAAACCCCGTTCCCGCAAAGGCGGCAATGGCTCATATGGGCTACGGTGCCAATGTTCTCCGTGCTCCCCTCTATCCGATGGAAGAAAAGAACGAAACAAAGCTCGTATCTGAAATGCAGAAGCTCGGACTCATATAAGGAAGTAAAAATAAGTGAAAATAATTCTTGTTGGTGCGCTCGGAAGAATGGGCGCGCAGGTGAAAGCGGCAGCAGAAAAGCTGGGACACGAAATTTCCTCAATGGTTGACGTCGGATATGTAACCGACGGCGACGGCTGCTATGCAAAAATCGACGCAGTAAAGGAAAAAGCAGACGTTATAATCGACTTTTCCTACCATGCAGTAACCGAGGAGATCGTCTCCTACGCCGCTGAAAATCAGATCCCCGCAATAATCTGCACGACAGGTCATACCGAGGAAGAAAAGAAGATAATAGCGACTGCGGCAGAAAAAACCGCGATCTTCTATTCGGGCAATATGTCGATAGGAATCGCAACGCTTTGCGATGCCGTTAAGCGTGTTGTTTCGGTATTCCCCGATGCTGACGTTGAGATCTGTGAAACGCATCATAACAGAAAGCTCGATGCCCCAAGCGGAACGGCTCTTATGCTCTTTGATGCAGTAAGAGAGGTTCGACCGAATGCCGTGGCGGTAAACGGCAGAGCAGGGCAGGCAAAGCGCGAAAAGGATGACGTTGGAATTTCTGCTCTCCGTATGGGAAATATAGTCGGAATTCACGAGGTCGCAATCTGCACCGATAACGAGCGAATAACCCTCAAGCACGAGGCGTTCGACCGTGCGCTCTTTGCGGATGGCGCAATAAAGGCGGCGGAATATCTCATCGGCAAGCCCGCAGGCCTGTATAACATGAAAACGATTCTTAAATAAAAAGTAACAAGCGAAAGCTGTATAGCTTTCGCTTGTTATAAAAAGGAAAACTAATGATCCACAGTAATCTTTCGATAAACGAAAAAAATCACCTTACGATAGCAGGCGCAGATACGGTAGCTCTCGCAAAGGAATACGGCACGCCCCTTATGGTCATCGACGAAACGAGGGTAAGGGATAATATGCTCGCCTACGTGACGGCAATGAAAAAGCATTTCGGAGAAGGCGCAGTCCCGTTCTATGCAAGTAAGGCATTCTCCTGTAAATATCTTTATCGCCTTGCTTCGGAAATGAAGATGGGAATTGACGTCGTATCCTCGGGCGAGATGTATACGGCAAAGGCGGCAGGCTTCGATCTTTCCCTTTCCTGCTTCCACGGTAATAATAAAACCGACAGCGACATAATAATGGCACTCGAAAACAACGTAGGACACTTTGTGGTCGATAACATTGCGGAGCTTGACAGAATAGACGAGATCGCCTCCGAAATGGGCAAAAAGCCCTCGGTGCTTTTGCGCCTTCAGCCGGGAATAGATCCTCATACCTTTGCCGCAGTCGTAACAGGCTCGGTCGACTGTAAATTCGGTATCGCAATCGAAACGGGACAAGCCGAGGAAGCGCTCAGATATGCGTTGACTAAGAAAAATATATCTGTTGACGGCTTCCATGCGCACATAGGCTCGCAGATATTCGATATCGAGCCATTCTGTGACGAAGCAAAAATAATGGTCGAGTTCCTTGCAGCTATGAATAAAAAGCTGGGCTATGAGTGTAAAATATTGAATCTCGGTGGCGGCTTCGGAACGAAATATGTCGAGGGCCAGACGATAATAAATGTCGAAAGCTTCATAGCAGAGATCGCAAAATACGTCAAAAGCGAGGTCGAAAAGAACGGGATCAGCTATCCGATAATCTATATGGAGCCGGGCAGAAGCATCGTCGCTGACGCTTGCCTTACACTCTATACGGTAGGCGGTACGAAGGAGATCCCGGGCTTCAAGAATTACGTTTCGGTAGACGGCGGTATGTCGGATAACCCACGCTACGCCCTCTACGGTTCGGAATATACGATATGTCTTGCATCAAGAATGGCAGACGAATGTAGCTTCAAATGCACCGTTGCAGGCAGATGCTGTGAAAGCGGCGACCTTATTCAGGAAAACGTGCTTTTGCCGAAGCCTGCCCGCGGAGACATACTCGCAGTGCTCGTAACAGGCGCTTATAACTACTCAATGGCGAGTAATTATAACCGCATCCCACGTCCTGCCGTCGTTGCGGTAACGAAGGATGGAATTAAGCCCGTTATCCGCCGTGAAAGCTTCGAGGATATTATTAAAAACGATCTTTAAGGAGATGCCGAAAGGGCATCTCCTTTTTCTCTCGATGAAAATATAATTAAACTCAATGTTTGGCAAGGACGAAAGAAATTTTTGACAAAACAGAATAAAAAATGTCGTTCGATTTTTCGCTGTCACAAAAGCAAAAATATAAGGAAAAGTATTGCAATTTGCATTGTTCCGTGATATAATGTATCTGTAGCAATATATTTATATATTGACTAAATCTTCACAAGGAGGAAAATATGAATAGACTGAAGAAGTTGCTTTCATTTTTAGTGGTATCGGCGATGCTTATAAGCTGCATCTCGATATACGCAGTTGAAAGCGATTCTCAAACCAAGTTCTCAATCGACTTGTCGATGGATAATCCGACGTCCGAACGGTTCTGTTTCACAGCTTTGAGTAAGTCCGATAACTCTGTTGTCGAGATGGATTATACTCTGAAAGGCACGTGGGATGAAGCTTATCCCGGATATTGGGTTAAAGAGCCGATTGGAGGAAGTGACTACGTAATATACCCCTCTGAAAGCAGCTCGTATAACTACGACCTTGTTTGCGGCGGTAATTTCAAGGCTGCTATTGCCTTCAAGGTACCTACCGACGGCGTATATAACGTATCCTTCAAGGGAAATAAGTACCAAGCCAGCGCAGATTCCTTTATCGATGTTATCCTCGTTAAGAGGGGCGATATGTCTCCTCTGTCTGCCGCTTATGACGTTTGCGGAGCAAACGGCGGCGGTGAGGTTGTCCTCGGTGCAAACAATGTTGCACTCAAGGCAGGCGACGAGCTTCTCGTAGTTCAGGATCTGAGCGAAAAGAATACGCGTGACGGCGGCTCCAACCTCGGAGTTATCAGCTTTGACGTTACCTACGTCGGAGCAGAGGGAGGCAGCAAGTACGGAGACAACGTATATAGCTTCGGATGCTCTTCGAGCGCAAAGACCTCTCCGAGCTACCGACTTGCGGCAATTCTTGAGGACGGCACGATCGATTATCTCAAGAGCTCGCCTGCAACCGCTTGGGGCAACTACATGGGTTGGCATACCAGAAGCGGAAACGGCTACGTATTCCTCGACAGCCAGGTCAATATGGGCGAGGCAGCCACACACGGTCTGGAAGGTGAATTTGTTTACCTCGATATGGCACCCAAGACCGCTGCTAAGGCAGCAATCATCTTCGAGGCTCCGGTAAGCGGCACCTACTCGTACAGCGCGCTTTTCAGCAAGCTTCGCCTTTGGAGCGAGCGTGGCTATAAGATCGAGGTCATCATGGGCGGTGAGACTGTTGATGAATACACCTTCGCTACCAAAACTCCCGACGCAAATCATGAAGATGCCGTATTCAGCGGCGAAAATATCAAGCTTGAGCAGGGCGAAACCATTATGTTCGTTGCTTCGCACGTTTCGGGCGATAACAATGACGCTGAGATAGCAGTTCGCTCTCTTAACGTAACTCTCGTTGAAAGAGAACAGTGTGTGCACGAATGGGTAGAGATCGGCGGAAATACCGCATGTAAAAACTGCGGCTCTGCTCCCGACGGATATTATATCAAGCACGTGTCGGATCTCCGCACCGATAATACCGTTGACGGTCACTTTGCAATAAGAGCTATCCGTAATTCGGATAACGTAATTTTCGAGGTCGAAACAGAGCCAACTGCGACTTGGTCACCTCTCTACCCCGGAAACTGGGTTGTCGGCTCCGACCATAACGCAATTCCCAAGGCGTATATTAATCAGGCTACCGAGTCTGCAGATCCCGCCGCAAGATTTGATATGTATCCCGATCCCGGAAACGTATATTCTGCGGCAATCGCTTTCACGGCTCCCGCTGACGGCGTATTCAACGCCAAGGCTCACCTTGAAAAGGTCGGTGCGGGATATCCCGAGATCGTCGTTGTCGACAGCAACGGAAACGAGTACTTCAAGGTGCTTGTTGAGGGCGCAAACCAGAAGATCGACATTAATCTTGTCGGTATTGAGCTTAAGAAGGGCGATAACCTCATGATCGTTTCCAAGCTTGGTAACGGCGGAACGCGTAACGTCGCCTTCTTCTCATACGAGGTTGACGGTGTATACGAAGTATGTCCTCATGACTGGCAGGGCGATAACATATATGATTGCTGCGGCGAAACCTGCGATGATCATATTGGTGGAAAGGCAAACTGCGTACACGGTGCATACTGTGAGATCTGCGGCACTGAATATACCGAAAAGGATCTTACTGCTCACGTAGGCGGGAAAGCAAACTGTGTAAGCGGCGCTATTTGCGACGTTTGTAAGACGGTATATACCGAAAAGGATCCCACCAACCACGCTTCAGATGAGTTCACCTACGTAGTAATCGACGGCGTTACTCATAAGGTAGCACACAAGTGCTGCGGCGCTGAAGCTCCCGATGCTGACTGTGTATACGGAAACGATAATATCTGCGATAAGTGCGGATATGACAAGACCGTAGAAGTAGAGACCGAGGATCTTAACAATGCTATTGACAATATCGTAAACGAAGGCACTAACAACGTAACGGCTGTTGGTCCTACCGATACGATGGCAAATGATTACATTGTAAATAAGATCGAAGGCACAGCATACGAGTATAAGTACTTCAATATCGCATTTGACGACGAGGGCAAGTTCTTCCTCCGTCATCACTTCGTATCCGAAAACGCTCTTACCGTAACCGTAAACGGCACTCCCGTTGAGCTTAAGAGCGACAGTGCTAACGTATACTACTTCGATGTATATCCCGTAGCAGGACAGTACCATGTAGCAGACGTAATCAATGTAAACGGCGACGTTTATAACGTATCTCTCTATTCCTACATCAAGCTCGCACTTGAAAGCGGCGTGGAGCTTAGCGATGCAGA
>JAZNXR010000125.1:0-5663 GCA_045593985.1 Eubacteriales bacterium | reverse complement strand
AAGCCCCCGCCCTACCAACAACGTGGCGAAGCATCGGGGCGCTGTCTTGCCTTCCCCTCAGGGGAAGGTGGTTGAGCGAAGCGAAACCGGATGAGGTGTAGGCGGCAACGCCGCCGTTATACCTTCTCCCACCGGAGAAGGCAAGGGTGGCTACGCCCTAAAATGAAATATCCCCCCGCAAAACGGGGGGATATTTATTATCCAATTATGATTTGTTTCAGTTGTTTTCCGCTGCTTCGGCAATAGCCGCTGCCATGCCCTCTTTTTCGATCTTGTCAAGCAGGCGCTTGCATTCCGAAAGGAAGGTCGGGACGGTGCGGAGATCAAGTCCCCACCACTCCTCCTTAGCCATAACTGCCTCGGCAAGCTCGGAAAGAGTATCGTTTCTATGCTCGTAGTAGAACTCAAGAATCGCACGGTCATCGTTTATGAGATATTCCTTGCCGTCACGGGTATTGACGAGCCCGTTTTCACGAAGCTCGAAGCCGTGATAGAAGCAAAGATAAGCGCAGAAGCCAAGCGTAAGACCTACCGGCACCTTGCCAAAGGTGTTGGCATATTCAAGAAGCGAGGGAAGAACTCTTGCGCGCCACTTTGAGGTGGTGTTGAGCGAGATCGCCATAAGCTGATGGTCGATAAAGGGATTGTTCAGACGGTCAAAGATAACTCGTGCATATTCGAGCAGGTCGTCCTTCGTGAAGGGGAATTCCTCGCTGTAAGGAAGCGTCGGAATTATCTCCTTGTAAACGACGTTCGATGCGAAATCAGCGACGTTCTTATCCTTGAGAGCAAATCTCATTATATCGTGTCCTGCGAGGTAGGAAGCGAGAGTTATTGTCGTCTGAACGCCGTTCAGAATTCTGACCTTTTCCTGCTTGAAGGGACGGCAATCGGGGGTGACGATTATCGGAAGTCCGATCTTCTTGAAGGGAAGCTCGTCATTCAGATATTCAGGGCCCTCTATATACCATACGGCGAAAATTTCGCCTGTATCGAGGTTGTCATCGATGTAGCCGTTTTCTTCGTTGAGCGCATCTGCCTCCGCACGGGGATAGCCCGTTACGATACGGTCGACCATAGTCGAGCAGAATACGTTATCCTCGTTTACCCAGCTCTTGAATTCAGCGGAAAGCTTCCACTGATCAATGTAGCAGTTTACGCATCTCTTAAGCTCGTCGCCGTTATGGTCGATAAGCTCGCAGGAGAGGAACACGAAGCCCTTTGCATCCTTGCCGCCGCACTTGTTAAAGCGCTCGTAAAGCACTTGAGTAACCTTTGCAGGGAAGCTTGACGCGGGCTTGTCGTCAAGAGCGCAGGAGGGATCGTAAGCGATTCCCGCCTCGGTCGTATTGCTGACGATGAAACGGATGTTTTCGTCGGTCGCATACGCCATAAGAGCATCAAAATCCTCGTAGGGATTTATAACCTTGTCGATCGAGCTGACGATTCTCTTTTCAACGACCTTTTCGCCGTTATTAAGACCGCGAAGATATACGGTATAAAGACCGTCCTGGGCGTTGATCTCCTTCATTCTGCCGGTAGCGATGGGCTGAACAACGGCGATCTTGCCGTTGTAGCCTGCCTTTTCGTTTGCGAGGTCGAAGAAGTAGTCGACGAAGGCACGGAGAAATCCGCCCTCACCGAACTGAAGCACCTTAACAGGCGCATCCTTCTGCAAAAATCCATCGTAGCCGAGCTTATTTAATGTACTATAAGATAGCTTTTCCATTGTATTAACTCCTAAGCATTATCTGACAAGAAGCATTTTTTCTTTTGCCTTTTCCTTGACCGCAGCCATAGATGCGGGGAAGAATTTGAGGCGGTCGAATTCCTCGGTCATCTCGTTCACGGTCTTGCGGAGAGTGTTTCCGAAGGTCATGCGCAAGGACGTCCCGAGATTGATCTTGCTGACGCCAAGATCGCACATTTTGGTAAGATCCTCGTCCTTGACGCCTGACGAGCCGTGAATTACGAGGGGTGTTTCCACCTTTGCCTTTATTGCTTTGAGAAGGTCGAAATCAAGGCGAGCTTCCTGAATCTTCATTCTGTGAACCGTTCCGATTGCGACCGCAAGGGCGTCAACGCCGGTGTTTTCGGCAAAATAGAGCGCCTGATCGGGATCGGTATATTCCGCCTTTGCAACGATCGACGGATCGGAATAACCGACCGAGCCGATCTCCGCTTCAACCGAAACGCCTGCCGAGTGAGCGATAGAAACGACCTCCTTCGTATCACGAAGGTTATCCTCAAAGGGAAGCTGTGAGCCGTCGTACATAACGGAGGTGTAGCCCGAGGCAACAGCTCTCTTTATGTCGCTTATGCTCTTGCTGTGGTCGAGGTGAACGCAAACGGGGACCTTCGCCGCCTTTGCGATCGTTACGAGCATCGGCCCGATTATCTCGATTGCGATAAAGTCGACGCAGTCCTTGTTCGTCATAAGAATGACGGGGCAGTTAAGCTCCTCAGCGCCCCTGACTACCGAAATTGCATCCTCGTAGCCGTACACGTTGAAAGCCGCAACTGCTCTTTGGGTTTTCAGAATTTCTTTGAGCGTTACTAACATAATATGTCCTCCGTTCAGATCTCAAAAATGACCTGCTCGCCCTCAGCGCGGCGACCGTTTATGAAATCAAGAAGCTGTGCTTCGGTCGGAAGCGCCTCGGAGCAGTTCGTGGCCGCAACCGCAAGAGAAGCGCTTGCAGTTCCGCGCTCTGCACATTCGGGGATCGAAACGCCCTTGATGAGCGCCGAAACGAAGGCGCTGGAATATGCGTCTCCGCCGCCCGTTGCCTTTAAGAAATTGATCTTGAAGGGGAGAACCTTGTATTTTTTGCCGTCGGAGCAGAAGATCCTTGAGCCTTCCGAGCCGTGCTTGATGATGAGAAGCTTTGCGCTCTCGGAAAACCATCTTTCAGCCGTTACCTCGTCGGTATCGCCCTCGGAGATAACGTAATCGGTGAGGTCAAATTCCTCACGTGAGCCCATAATAAGCTCTGCATCCTTTGCCGCCATCGTGTAGTAGATCGAGATCTCGTTCTTGCTCTTCCAGACCTGCGGACGGTAGTCGATATCAAAGATAACGACGGTGCCGTGCTTCTTTGCGAGCATTATTGCCTTAAGCGCCGCCTCACGGGAGGGGGAAGCGGAAAGGGCAGTACCCGAAACGATGATGCACTTTGCGGAAGCGATGTAATCTTCGTCAACATCGTCAGCAGTTATCTGAAGATCGGCAACTCTCTCGTCACGGTACATCATAAGATTCGTCTTGCCGTTCGGAAGGATCTCGGAAAACGCAAGTCCGAGCATTTCGCCGTTTTTCGCTCTCGTAACACGAGAGGTGTCAATACCCTGCGAGTTAAGATAATGAAGCGCAAAATCACCGAGGCTGTCGTTTGAAACGCAGCTTATGAAGCCGACCTTGCAGCCCATCTTTGCAAGACCGACACCGGTATTTGCAGACGGGCCGCCAACGTACTTGTTAAAGTTCTTGTTCTCAATAAATGATTTGCCGAAGTCCTCGGGATTTATATCGAGGGCGATGCGGCCGAGCATTATAACGTCGAGAGGACGCTTTTGATCAAAGTTGAACATAATTATCTCACCGTCCGATTATACTCTTTCAACGGTTCCTTCCCAGGTGTCCATTGCCTTCTTTGCCGATTCCTCGTCGTACCAGTGCTTGGTAACGGTCTTTGCACGGGTGTAGAAGCGGATACCGTCAAGACCGAGAACGTGCTGGTCACCGTAGAAGGAATCCTTGTTGCCCGAGAAGGGGAAGTAAGCGGAGGGAACGGGAATACCTACGTTGATTCCGACCATACCGCCGTCGGTGAGCATCTCAAACTGACGAGCGTAGTAACCGCTTTGAGTGAAGATGACCGAGCCGTTTGCGAAGGGGTTAGCGTTCATGATCGCAAGGCCTTCCTCGAAGGTCTTAACTCTCTTGATTACGGTAACAGGTCCAAAGATCTCGCAGTTACCGACAGACATTTCGGGAGTTACGTGGTCGAGAATGGTGGGGCCAACGAAATAGCCGTTTTCATAACCGGGAACTACTACGTCACGGCCGTCAAGAACGAGAGTTGCGCCCTCGTCAACGCCCTTTTGAATCCACTTGCAAACGCTTTCCTTGTGCTTTGCGCTGACAACGGGGCCGAGCTGTGTTTCGGGATCGTAGGAGCAGCCGATCTTGAGAGCCATTGCCTTCTTCTTAAGGAGAGCAACGAACTTATCGGCAATAGATTCCTGAACAACGATTGCAGGGAGAGCCATGCAACGCATTCCTGCACAGCCGTAGGTAGAGTTGATAATTGCATTAACCGAGCTTTCAAGATCGCAGTCCTCAAGAACGAGGGCGTGGTTCTTGGCTTCGCACTGAGCCTGAACGCGCTTGCCGTGAGCTGCAGCTACCGAATAGATGTGCTTTCCTACGCCGGTAGTTCCGACGAAGGTGATTGCCTTGATTCTCGGATCGGTAAGGAGAAGCTCCGACTCGTTACGGGAGCAGGTGATAAGGTTAACGACGCCCTTCGGGAAGCCGCCTTCCTCATAGAAAAGCTCCATAATACGCATAGAGGTAAGGGGAGTCTGGGAAGCCGCCTTAAGAACGACGGTGTTACCGGTTGCAATAGCAAGGGGAACCATCCAGCCCCACGGAATCATTGCGGGGAAGTTGAAGGGAACGATGCCGGCTACAACGCCGAGCGGAACACGGTAGGTTGCGGTATCAAATCCGGTCGTTACCTGAAGTGAAGCCGAGCCCTGGCTTGCAAAGGGAACGGAGCAAGCGAATTCGGTAGGCTCGATTGCCTTAAGCACGTCGCCTCTTGCCTCGGACAAGCTCTTTCCAAGCTCCTTCGAGCAAAGATAGGTAAGCTCCTCAAGATGCTCGGTAAGGATATTGCGCCACTTGAACATCATCTGAGTGCGCTTGCTGATAGACATATTGGACCAAGCGGGGAACGCCTCTGCTGCGGAAGCGATTGCCTCTTCAACCTCGTCAACGGTACAGCAGGGAACCTCTGCAATTACCTCGCCCGTAGAGGAGTCGGTTACCTCCATCCATTTATCGGTTTTGGAGTCCTTCCATTCGCCGCCGACACAGTACTTCATTCTTTTCATAGAGTTTACATCCTTTACAATGAATTTTTTAAAAGTGTAAATACATACATAATAATTTTATCATGTCATGATGACAAATGCAAGTATTAAAAAGACAAAAAAATGCGATTATTGCTGTTTTTATCGTGCAGTTTTCGATATTTGTGTTAATACGTCCAAAAGGTAACGAAAACCCCTTGCATAACTTGAAAAATAAAAAAGGAACGCAGCTTGCGTTCCTTTTTAAATGTGAATTAGTCCTCGTAAACGCTGACGCGCTTCTTATCCTTGGTCATGTGCTCGAAACGAACCACACCGCTCGTGAGTGCGAAAAGGGTATCGTCCTTACCGCGACCTACGTTCTTACCGGGATGGATGTGAGTTCCGCGCTGTCTGACAAGAATATTGCCGGCGATTACGCTCTGGCCGTCTGCCTTCTTCGCACCAAGACGCTTAGACTCGGAGTCACGGCCGTTCTTAGTGGAACCAACGCCCTTCTTATGAGCAAAGAATTGAAGATTAAGCTTCAACATCGTTTCTTACCTCCGTTAATCGTTAATTGG
>JAZNXR010000124.1:0-3878 GCA_045593985.1 Eubacteriales bacterium | reverse complement strand
TGCTTTTACAGCCGTAGCCGTCAGGAGCTTTGGCTTAAGGGCGAAACAAGCGGTAACTACCAGCACATAGTTGATATTAAGGCGGACTGTGATAAAAGTCGGATCGTAGCCATGTCGTTCTGTGAGCCAAGGAGTTGCAACCTAGAGTTGTCTTCCTAAGACCGCTTGGCCTCCGACTTTGCTTTTACAGCCGTAGCCGTCAGGAGCTTTGGCTTAAGGGCGAAACAAGCGGTAACTACCAGCACATAGTTGATATTAAGGCGGACTGTGATAAGGATGCACTCGTTGTCACCGTTCGTAAGGACGGCCCCGCTTGTCATCTCGGAACAGATTCATGCTTTAACGATTCGCTTTTAGAGGACTCAACCGAGCCTTTTTCTCTTCAATCCTTAATGGAGCTGATCAAGGGCAGAAAGACAGAGAAAAAAGAAGGCTCCTATACAACCTATCTTTTTGAAAAGGGAATTGATAAGATCCTGAAAAAAGTCGGCGAGGAATGCACCGAGGTCATAATTGCAGGCAAGGCAGATGACAAAAAGGAAACGATTTATGAGATTGCGGATCTTACCTATCACGTTATGGTTCTTATGATCGAGATGGGTATTTCACTTGATGACATTCATAATGAGCTTGCGTCCCGACATGTAATTGACAAGAAGGTTAAGCAGGAGAAGATGACAAACTGATGCTCTGCGATTATCACGTTCATTCAACATACTGTGACGGAAAAAGCACGCTTCGTGAAAACATAGAAGCCGCAATTAATCTCGGAATGAGCATAATAGGCTTCTCCGGCCATTCCTATATTGAGAATTCGAGTTACACAATGTCGGAGAAGGGAACAATTGATTATTTAGAGGAAGTTTCCTCTTTAAAAGAGGAATTTTCCGATAAAATATCAATTCTATGCGGGCTTGAAAAGGATTATTACAGCATTCAGGACGAAGCACCCTTTGATTACATTATCGGCTCCGTCCATTACGTCACAGACGGAGATAAAATTTATGACGTCGACCACACTCCGCAGATAACGAAGGATATAATCGATAAGCTCTATTACGGCGATGCCTTGAGCTACTGCGAAGCGTACTATTCTACGCTCGGTAGACTTTTTGATAGAGTTAATGCGGATATTATCGGTCACTTTGATCTGATCAATAAATTCGCCGAAAAAGGCCTCGCCTTTGATCTCAAGGCACGAAGATACGTTAATGCCTGCACTGACGCTCTCGATAGTCTCCTTGCTCATAACGCTCCGTTTGAAATCAATACCGGCGCTATGTCACGAGGTCACAGAAGCTCGCCTTATCCCTCTCTTGAAATACTTCGTTATATAAAAGAGCATGGCGCAAGCATTGTTTTTAATTCCGATAGCCATAATGCCGGAACCCTTTGCTACGGATTCGACCTTGCAAAGGAAGTAGCAGCTTCCTGCGGATTTAAGTCGAGAGTAATATTTACTTCCGATGGAAAAAAAGAAATAGAACTGTAAAAGCTCGGATATCCGAGCTTTTTCTCTAATATTATTGTTAACATCTTAACTCTTGACATTTGGGGCTTTTTTGTAATAAAATAAATATAACTATAAAATATAGCGAGGTCTATATGAACTTTAAAAATACTATATACGGAGTTTCACGAAGAATGATATCTGCCTTGCTGATATTCAGCATGGTCTTTTGCGTGATGCCCTTATATATTAATTCTGCCTCCAACAATTCTGAATATGTTCTTCCTTGGCTCTGGCCGGTTAACGGCAGCTATGATATTATTGCCCTTGATTACTGCGCAGACGGCAGCAAGCATGGCTTGGGACAAGCCATAGATATTGGCAGTAATGGTTATAATGGCGACGAGCGTCTTGATGTAATTTCCGCAACAAGCGGTGAGGTTTTGTATATTCAGAAATCTTACAACGAAACCACAAACCGCGGCTCAGGCTGGGGAAACTATGTAATTGTCAAAAGCGGAAATGTATGTATCGTTTACGCTAATCTTAAAAGCGTTTCTTGTAAGTATGGAGAAATTAAGGCGGGCGATTTAATCGGAAAAATGGGCATGACCGGAAATGCGACAGAGGTACAGCTTCACCTCCAGGCATACCCTTATGATAAAGATGCTTCAAGCACGGATATTTGCGTTTTTGATAAGTATAAGGATAATCCTCTTTACATCTCGTCATATCGCTTCCGCTCCGGCTTGATTACAAACAGCAAGCTTTATTCGAAGTATCTTTCTTCGAACTTTTCTGCTTCATCTTCACAAATGAATGTGTATTCCGGTAATTATTCAGGTGATTATTTTGAAACTCCTATTGGTGCTATCGTTAAAAGCATCAGATACAGCGGAGCAAGAGTCTATAAGCAGCCTCTCGCCTCGTCAACAATTACCGATACGATTCCGTTTGGCGAAGAAATAACCGTTTACGGACGTTATTCCGACGCATACGGGGATATTTGGTATCTCGTTAGCGAAAGCTCGGATGACAAATGGATCCCCGAAAGTGATATAGGCTTCTACGAATATACATTTGGCGCTAAATACGAAAACGATTTTCCGTTAAACGAATCATATTCAGCATTCCTTGATATATATTTTTCCGGAAAAATCTCTGTAAATAATATTATCAAGAGCGTTAGAGCAGAAATTCAAAACGCAAGCGGCGTTGTCGCTTCTTGTGAAATTGACGTAGCTTCAAACATATATGAAATTAATAATGCTTTCTCCGAAGCATTTGGCATAGATGGTCTTATTGACGGCGAATATACCTATGAAATTTTCGTTACCGAGAGCGCAGGTTTTGGCGGCGCAGATGTTAAGGAAAAGACATATTCAGTATATAAGGCCGATTTCACAATTGATAAGAAAGCATCAAATAACGTCCCTCCACTTGTTGAA
This sequence comes from Eubacteriales bacterium, assembly GCA_045593985.1. Classification (GTDB taxonomy): domain Bacteria; phylum Bacillota; class Clostridia; order Oscillospirales; family CAG-272; genus Colimorpha_A. The sequence continues at coordinate 980 of JAZNXR010000124.1, read as the reverse complement.
GAAATTAAAATTCTCTCTATGACAAGCTCGTCGATTTCTCTATCCGTTAATGCAACGGATAACGAGAGAATTCATCGACTTTCCTTTACCGTAATTGGCGTAGACTTTGAGGAAGTTTTCGTGCCAACCGTTAACGGTAGTACATACAAGGTCGAAATCCCTTATTCCGCCTTGAACGGCCCCGGAAGCTACACCGTAACCGCCAAGGCATATGATCCATATATGAACACCGACGAATCTCAAATGTCCTTTGAAATTCCGTCGCAGAGCAGGGGAGAGACATGGGTTGTTCAGGTTTCCTCTAACCTCAATCTTCGTAAGGGCCCCGGAACTAATTATGGAATCGCCGGAAAAATTTCAAACGGAGCTTTAATTATTGTTCAACAGGTTGTTTATAACTCAAGCGATGGCAGATATTGGGCTAATATAGGCTCAGGCTGGGTTGCGCTGAATTATGCTTCATATCAGAGTGGCTATCTATACAACATTACGTTTAATTGCCTTGGCGGCAATGCAGATTATAGCCGAATTGATAAAGGCGTTAACCGCCCCGTAACAATACCCGAAACCCCGCCGACTCGTGAGGGGCATTCTTGGCAAGGCCGGTCCACAGGGCCTGCCAGTTGTTTGCCTCGCTCAGCGTGATCTTCTGGCCCGTATGCTCGCCATTTGCCAGAAGGTGCACAACGATCTGATCGGGACGAACGCCGTCACGGTTGTTGTCGTCGTTCCAAACCTTGCTGACACTGACCTGGGTGGTTTCGGGGGTGTGGGTGTTGGTGATGTCGAGACCGCTGTAGCTGCCGGTATATCCTTCTATGGTTACTTCTTCAACGGTGTAGGTCACAAGAGCGCCAGCAGCATACTTATCAAGTCCGGTCAGGGTGTACTTCCAGTTATTTTCGGCGTTCAGCTCGATGGTTGCTACCTTCTGGCCGTTGCCATAGACATAAACGGTGATGGAAGTGGGGCGGATGCCA
>JAZNXR010000123.1:0-21432 GCA_045593985.1 Eubacteriales bacterium | reverse complement strand
AAGGTTTCCTCGGCATCGTCGAGGTCAGCGACATCGCCATCGAGCGCACGCTTGATGTAGGAATAGATGGATACGTTATAAGCGTCGCCGTTGATGACTATATCCTTTCCTACGTGGAACTGTCCTGCTTCGTAGTATGTGTCGAAGTAGTATACGCTGTCGGAATCGCTCTTAAGAACTACGGGAGTACCGTTTACGGTTACGGTAAGAGTGCCGTCACATACGATATGGTGACGGAGGAAGAAGTTATCCTCATCGTCAAATGCGATGTTGAAGTACTTGTACTCGTATGCTACGCCTTCGATCTTATTTACAATGTAATCGTCTGCCATCGTGCCGTCAGGGCCAACAACTGTTACGTTGTTAGAGGTGCCGTTTACGATATTGTCAATAGCATTGTTAAGATCCTCGGTCTCTACTTCTACGGTCTTGTCATATCCGCACTTATCGCAGATATTGTCGTTTCCGTATACACAGTCACCGTCGGGAGCTTCGGCGCCGCAGCACTTGTGTGCTACCTTATGAGTGACGCCGTCGATTACTACGTAGGTGAACTCATCTGAAGCGTGGTTTTCGGGATTCTTCGGATAGGTAAATCCGCAGATAGAGCAAATCGCTTCAGATACGCAAGTTGCTTCGTCAGCAGTTACGTCATGCTCACAGCCAAGACCGCAGATGCCGCAAACGCCGACTAATGCATCCCACTCGTGTGCGCAAGCGTAAGAACAGATGTCACATACGCCTTCGTTCCACATGTGTCCGCAGCCAAGTCCGCAGTTGCCGCAAACGCCGGTCTCTGCGTTCCACTCATGCTGGCAAGCGTAAGAGCATACGGTACAAGCGCCGTTTTCCCAAGTGTGAGGAGTAACTTCAACTGCGTACTCGCCGCAGTCGTTAGCGCAGAACATCCAGTGCTCGGTCTGGCTTGCTTCGTATTCATCGGAAGTAGCGTGTTTTGTTGCAAGAATAGTAACATCGCCTGTGAATACGGTGCTTGCCTTAGCATCCTTATATTTAGCACCGCAGTAGCAAGCGTAGTATTCGTGGCTACCGTTCTCAAGGCAGGTAGCAGGAGTGCCTGCTACATATCTGATCGTATCAGCAGAGCATACGTGATCAATCTCTTTAAAGGTAACTACTGCCGATCCTTCGCAGGATCTGTTTTCCCATTCAGCATTTCCGATAGGTGCTCTTACGATAAGAACCTTTTCGCCCTTGGCGAGAACTGCTGTAGCAGACACTGTCGTAACAGTTTTATCGGGCATGCCTTCGTTTGTTGCATAAGCAAGAACGGTTCCGTCTTGCTTTGCAATATAGTACTCAGACCAAGCGTTTCTGCTCTGGTGGGAGATATAAGCACTGCTAAGCGCAGCTGTGATTTCAAATACGCCCTCAACAGGAGCTTCGAAAATTAAAGTCGAACCAATGTCATTAAGATAGAGGTGACCTCCGACATTTGTTATGCCGCCGTCTACTTTTCCTGCCCAGAGATATCTGTCAAGCGCAGGATTCTTCATATAGTTATTCTTTCCGTCAGGCTCGTAAACGTACCAGTTACCGTCGATAACTTCAAGATTAAGGCCATCACTGTAAGGAGCACCGATCTCGGTGTTAAATCCCATGAGAGTGAACATGCCAAACTTATCGGTATAAGCGGTACCGTCGAAGATCATCTGAATATCAGCTTTGTCCTTGTGGTTAGCAGGGATCTCTGCAATTTTTGTTACTACAACGTTATTGATCTTCAAGCAGTTGGGGTCGTTTGTGCTGTGTACGGATCTGCTGTTGAAATCATAACTCGTATTCTGCTGGAAAGCGAACATAAGAACGTCGCCAGCATGAAGGACAACAGAGCCAGAAAGCGTGGTGAAATCACCCTTGGTTTCAGGAGTAAACGAAGCGATAACGTCACCGTTTCTTCTTACCGTTGCGGTGAAGGAAGGAACGAGGTCGAGCGACGTCTTGTCAAACAGAAGCTCGATCGCCTCGGTAAAGGCGTACAGACCGTCGGAGGGCGCAGTGAAGGTTACAGCGCCGGGCTTGCCGCCATGAGCAATTGCATACATAGCGTCGGACGCACCCTGGAAGACCTTGCCGCTCCAGCGCTGGTTCCAGTTAACGTACCAGCTGGTAGCGTTGTATGTAACGTTAGCTGCCTGAGTAGCACTTTCGTTTGTGCTGGTTGCGACATACGGGCCGGGAAGCACACCGTGTTTATTAGCGGTGCCATTGGCTGCTTTCCACTCTCTGTACTCTTCGGTCGTATAGCTTGATGCTGTAATCATCGCAGTTGCAGTATCAAGGTCAGTATAGCCGAGAAGCTTCCAGTTTCCCATATACGGCATATCCCAACCGTTTGCGTCTTTCTCAAGTCCCGTGCTCCAGTCATAGGGCATTGTCCACTGATTTTCGTTCTCGACGAAATTAACTTCGGGAGCAACGTCTACAACCTTGGTTACGGTAATTCTCAAAATGTTAAAGCAACGTGCAGCGTCGTCACTGGGCTGATCTATATCAGTGGTTTGCTCGAATGCAAACATAAGCATATCGCCTGCATTAAGAGCGACCTTTCCCTCAAAGTCCTTCATCACTCCGCTCTCGGAAGTGGTAAAGGAATCAATAATCACGCCGTTCTTTCTTACGGTTGCTCTGTATTCTGCGCCACCGACAAGGTCAGCGCTCTTCAAAAGCTCGTAGTATGAATAGTAGCCGGTTGTCGGAGCGGTGAATACAATTGCTCCGTCCTTACCTTTATCGGCTGTCGCCTGGATATACGCACCGCCTGCTTTTACGACGGTTCCGCTCCAACGGTAATCATAGTTTACATACCAACCGTTGGTGCCGTTTTTAACTACCTCATCGCCCTCTGCCTTGCCCTGAACGATCGTTTCGTTATAGTTGTTACCAAGGTAGGAGCGAGGTGCTTCCTCAACGTGACCGTTAGCACCAAAGAGTTCGGAAGTCTTCTTTGAGGAAGGGATATCGATAGCCGCAGCTGTATCAAGGTTGGTAAATCCTCTGATCGACCAGTTGCCCATTACAGGGATGTCCCAGCCGTTTTCGTCTCTTGACGTACCGACAGACCAGTTCATCGGAAGATCCCAGGATTCGGGAGATTCGGGTATAACAACATCTCCCGTCGAGAGAACGTCACGCTTGAAGCTCCAAACAAGGGGTTCTTCAAGCTCACCCGTCTGTTTACCGCAGTTGATCATCTTGAATACGATACGGTCTCTGTAAACAGTGATGGTCATCGCCTGGATGATCTCGGGGTCTGCTGCGTCGAGCCAGTTGGGGTTAAGAGAATAGTTATAGAAGGATGCGGATCCCATGAACGCCGTGATAAAGGATGTAGGGTTAGTAGCACGGCTGGTTACAGGGTTTCCTTCGGAATCGTAATGTGTGATTCTCTCAAAAGTATCAACAGAGCTGTATATAGAGTCACAGAGCTGGGCGGTGCTTCTACCGCCGTGCTCGTGACCGTAAAGATAAATAGCATTATCATACTTGTTGAGCACATTCACGAAATTGGTGTAGTCATCGTCTCTAAGACCGTCAGAAAGCGGATGAAGTCCGCGGTTATCATAAAGAGGATAGTGACCGGTAATAAATACGGTCTTGTCAGTACCGATCTTAGCAAGAGTCTCATCAAGCCAATTTAGCGTTCCGGTCGTGTAATACGTAGAACGGTGGTACGGCGAGTTGATAACGATAAAGTCGAAGCCGTTAATGAGGTAGTGAGCGCCGAGCCAGAAGTCGCCGAACGACGTCGAAGGAGCGGAGCTGTCCATAGACTGAGTATAGAGACTTATCGGCTCTCCACAGTCCTCGACCATCATGTCGGTGAAGCCCTTGTATGCATCATAGTCACCTGCATCGGTTTTAGAGTCATACAAAGCGCCGACTTCATAATCGTGGTTTCCGCACGCCCAAAGCGTTTTCCCGGTTGAGGACGCAGCGGCTGAATACTTATGATACTGGGAAATAGTTCTATCGTAAACTTCAGTAGTCCAACGGAATGCTACGTCCGTTGTTGCCTCGTTGTCAGACGTCATATCACCGCCGACGAGAAGAAGGTCGATTCCTTCTGCCTTGAGAGCGTCCATTGCGGTAATATACGCCGTTCTGATATACGGATCTACATTCTGAAGACCGTAGTCAGTATGCGGGTCGCCGATCGTTCCGATTGTGAGCAGCGGCTTTTCGGTTACTGTGTTTTCTTGCGCAGATACCTTGAAGCTGTATCCGTCATTGAACAATCCCGAAAGCATGCCCAGGGGAATCATTCCAACAACCAAAACGAACGACACGATCGCGGTTAAGATTTTTTTGGATCTTTTCATAAAAACTCCTCTATTTTTATTTTCATTATATTATAACATTCGTGTTTAACAATGTCAACGGTCAAAAAATTTTTCGACATTTTAGACATTAATTTAGTTAAAATTCTGTAAAAATTGCCGAACGGCAAATGCGTTCGGCAATCAATAACGGGTTATTTCATTTTACTAAGCATTGTCACAACGAGATTCCAAAGCCGTGAAAAAGAAGCAAGCTCAAGAGCTTCTCCCGGAGCATGAATTCCCTTCAGAACAGGGCCGATTGAGATAGCGTCAAGGTCCTTTACGGCAGAGCAAATTATGCCGCATTCAAGGCCTGCATGAATTGCTGCAATTTTGGGCGTAATTCCCTTTCCGAACACCTCCGGCGCGGTCTTGATATACAGGTCGGCAAGAGGCGAATTATCCTTCATTGGCCAGCCGGAATATCTACCGTTTATATCAATCTCAATTCCGAGCGTTTTAGCAATTTGTTTTGCTGTAATCTCAAGGATATCCATCTTGCTTTCGGAGGACGATCTGCCGTGATAATCAAGGAAAATACCGTCATCACCGAGGTCACGTACAACGCCCAAATTATTTGATGTTTCGACCATTTCGGGAATGTTTTTCATTCTTGAGATAACGCCGTCAGGAAAGAGCGAAACAAGAGTCAGATATTTGAAGGTATCGGAATAAGTGAGCATAGTGGAATATTCGCCTTTTGCTTTTCCGATTTTGACTCTGAATCCCTTGTCATCCTTTGGGAGCCAGCTTTTAACGGTTTTTGCATATTCCTTCAAAAATTCTTCGGCTTCCTTCGGCTCGTCAGTAAAAATTACAGCCTTACTTTCCCGGGGGATTGCGTTTCCTCTGCTGCCGCCCGAAACAGTCACGATGGTAAAGGGATGCTTGTCATAAAGCGATGAAAGCATCTTACCGAGAAGTATGTTTGCGTTTCCTCTCTGAAGGTGAATTTCCGCGCCCGAATGACCGCCCATAAGACCTGAAATCTCAATAGAAACAGGTCGGGTAAAGGTCGGAATCGGAATTCTGTCACACTTGATAGTGAAGTCAAGTGCAATTCCTCCAGCACAGCTTACCGTTGCGACGCCCTCCTCCTCGGAGTCAAGATTAATAAGCGATTTAGCGGTTACGACCGAGTAATCGAAGCCCGTAGCGCCGTAAAGACCTGTTTCCTCGCCTGTGGTAAACAGACACTCAACAGTAGGATGAGATAACGTGTTATCGTCGAGAATATTAAGCATAATTGCAACAGCTACGCCGTCATCTCCGCCAAGTGTCGTTCCGCGCGCTTTGAGCCAACCGTTTTCGACATAAAGATCAAGGGGATCCTTTTCAAAATCGTGACCTGTTCCTTCGTTTTGTTCGCATACCATATCGGTATGACCTTGAAGCATAACAGCAGGCGAATCCTCATATCCGGGAGTCGCATTTTTACGAACAAATACGTTATTCAGCTCGTCACGGAGGCAAAATAATCCCCTTTCCTTTGCAAAGCCTTCGATATAGTCAGCTATTGCTTTTTCGTTACCCGAGCCGTGAGGAATATTGGATATTTCTTCAAAAAAATTAAACAACTTTTCCGGCTTGTAGCCGTTAATAATATAGCTCATTTTGCACCTCAATTTTCGTCAAAATCTTCTTCGTTAAGTTCAAAATCCGGTATAAGCTCAAGTGCCTTGTCATAGTCCTTTGCCATAACGTAGAAAATGAAGCTTTCCGACATTTCGCCGACATACAGAGTCACTGCCCTTCCGAGCGAGCCCTTCTTCATAAATCTTATTCCGGCTTCATTCAAGATATCCTCAATGAGAAAAGATGATACGTAGTCAGTTTCCTTAACGATCACAAGATCATCTTCCTTCGCTTCGGTTATAAATTTAGTTCTTTCGCAGAGCGGACAGACGCCGTTTACTACCGCGACTTTACATTTAGAGCATATTTTCATGTTATCCTCCGTTCGGATATTTATTCATCAGAGAAGCAGGCGAATAACGCCTGCTTCTCTTTATTTATCCCGTTTGACAAGTAATTTGATTGCCTCAACGGCTATACGAATTGCAGCGTCGGTGTCCTCGTTGGGCTTGGAGGAATAGTTATCATCCTCCTCCTGATTCCATACGGTATACATAACCGCGCCTGCACGGCAGCCTCGTGCCGCCGCTACCGTAAAGAGTGTCGATGACTCCATTTCACTACCGAGAGTTCCGAGTCGCTTCCAAGCCTCCCATTTATTGATAAGCTCATAGCTGACCGGCATATTTTCTGGCGAATGTTGACCGTAAAAGGCGTCCTTGTTATGTACAACGCCGACGTGATAGGGATAGCCGAGAGAATCAGCCGCATTTACAAGCGCAGTTGTTACGTTAAAGTCTGCGACAGCAGGAAATTCTATCGGCGCATATTCTCTGCTTGTGCCCTCATGACGAATTGCTCCCGTAACGACGATACAGTCACCGCCACGCACCTTTTTCTGCATGCCGCCGCAGGTTCCAACGCGGATGAAGGTATCTGCGCCAAGCTCGTATAGCTCCTCGATCGCAATTGATGCAGATGGGCCTCCGATACCCGTTGACGTTACGGATACTTTAACGCCGTCAAGCGTTCCAGTATAAGTCACGTACTCACGGTTATTAGCAACGAGCGCGGGGTTATCAAAATATTTTGCGATCTTCTCGCATCTGCCGGGATCACCGGGAAGAATAACGTATTTTCCCACGCTTCCTTCAGTGCAGGCAATATGATAGCTTTTTCCGTTTGTAATCATTTATCTTCTCACTTTCCGAGCTGTTTTCCCGAAAAACCGTCGGGAAGAAGTTCTTCAATTCGTCTGACAACGATATTGTTATTCACGTCAAGATTAATTACGGGCAGATCCTTTCCGCCGAGCTCATAGAGGAACTGACGACAAACTCCGCAGGGAGTACATCCTCCGACGGTCTCTCCGTTTGGTCCTCCGACAACCGCAATTGCCTTTAGCTCTTTGGCACCTTCGCTTACTGCTTTTGTCAAAGCCGTTCTTTCGGCGCAGGTCGTGGGAGAATAAGCGGCGCTCTCTACGTTCGCGCCTCTGAAAATCATCCCATCGTCACACAAGAGAGCAGCACCGACATTGTAGTGTGAATAAGGAGCAAAGGAAGCCTTTTGCGCTTCTTTTGCCTCGTTTATAAGGTCTGTCGGAGAGGTTACGATAAGGGATTTTAAGAAGCTCGTTCCTTCGAGTGTATCAACGCCGAAGTTCTCGCAGATGGTTGACGCGATATCGGAATATGTTGTTCTTGTTCCGAGGTTGATCGGTACGAGCGTATTGGAATAACAAAGAATCGGAACATATTCGCGGCTGTGGTCAGTGCTTGGTGTAAGAGGATCACAACCGTGGTCGGCGGTGATGATCAACAAATCGTCATCATTAAGCTTTGCCTTGAAAGACGGAAGCCAAGCGTCAAACTCGTTTAATGCCTCGGCGTAACCGACAGGATCATTTCTATGACCGTATTTCATATCGAAATCGACGAGATTGATGAAACAAAGACCTGTGAAATCCTCATCTGCCAACGCAAGTGATTTTGCCATTCCATCGGTATTGGACGATGTTTTAAGGCTTCTTGTGACTCCGCGTCCTGCAAATATGTCGGAAATTTTTCCGACGGAAAGGGTTTCAAAGCCGCCATCCTTCAACACGTCAAGCATCGTAGTCTTGGGACAATCAAGAGAATAGTCGTGACGGTCGGAGGTTCGGGTATAATTTGGATATTCACCGATATAGGGACGAGCGATAACTCTGCCGACTGAATGCTCGCCGACAAGAATTTTTCTCGCCTTTTCGCAGTAATCGTAAAGCTGCTCGAGAGTGAACTGCTCCATGTGAGCAGCCACCTGGAAAACACTGTCACCTGACGTATAAACGATAAGCTTTCCGGTTTCCTTCTGCTCACGACCGTAGTCGAGCAAAAGCTGGGTGCCGGAATACGGCTTGTTACATATCCAGCCAAAGCCCGTTTCCTTTTCGAGGCGGTCAAGAATCTCTGACGGAAAACCGTCAGGATAAAGCGGAAGCGCCTTTTCGGATATTGCGCCTGCAATTTCCCAATGTCCTACCGTCGTATCCTTGCCGCGGGAAAGCTCGCCTGACCTGCCGTAAGCACCCTTGGGTACAGGGATAGGTCGATCAGCCCGAACGCCGTCAATATTAAAGAGTCCGAGCTCCTTCATATTTGGCACGTTCAGCCTTCCGCTTGAATATACGGCGCCGAGCGTATCGGAGCCTTCATCTCCGAAATCAGCACTGTCGGGAAGCTCGCCAACACCAAAGCTGTCGAGAACTATGAGAAATACTCTTTTAAACTTCATTTCAAGAATTAGTCCTTTACAATTACTTTTTCGATTTCGAGAACGTAGACATCATGATAGTCACGCTTCGGATATTTTTCGTCAATAATACTCCTATCAAGGAAGCATTCCTCCTTGAACTTATCGACATAGATCTTCTTACCTATAACAACGAGACGAGCCTGCTCAAAATATGCGTAATCATTTTCTTTAACAACCTTTAAGCCTGCTTCCGTGATTTTGTCTCTATCACGTCCGCTGACAGTTCCGCAAAGCTTTAATGCATCACGGTGTCCGTCTTCAAGAAAGGATAAAGTGATAATATCGGCTTCCTTTACAAATTCATTCGTGTATCTTTGCGGACGAATAACACAAAGACCGACGGGACGAGCCCACATATAGCCAAAGCCGCCCCATGAAGCGGTCATGGTATTAACGTCTCCGTTTTTATTAACCGCCGTTACGAGCATCCACTCATCAGCTATTGCTTTGAAAAAATTATCGGGCAAATCAAATGGGGATATTTCTCTCATAAACTCCTCCGAATACATTCTCATATCATTATACAGTAAAATCGAGCGCTTTTCAAGTGTTTTTTGTGATATAACTACTTATTTTTCTTATTTGAAGAAAAGTGTTTATATAATTGAAATAATATTTGACAAAATTGGTTTTTAGTGGTACAATGTTAAAATGCAATACTTGTATTAAGGATTCACCGATGACCGATTTGTCAAACCGAAAATTGAATAACAAAAAGCTTCTTTTGTCATTTTTGACTATGCTGCTTACCGCGGTCTTTTCAATAAACCTTGCGCTTGTAACCGATCCCGGATTGTTTGCAATCTTCTTTACCGTTGCAGCGACAGCATCCGCTTTCCTTAATGCATCGCATCTTTATTTCGCTTCATTTACCGCATCCGTCGCCGGACTGGCATTATCGTATGTATTAACAAAGGATTTTTATTCTTCTCTGCTGGCGATATCGTATCTGCCGTTCTCGGTGACATTGCCGCTGATTCACAAGAAAAAATTAAAGCGTTACGAAGCAATTTCAATAGCGTCGGCAGTTATTACAGCGGTTTTTTCTTCCGTCATTCTCTACATCACTTACGCAAGCACGGGATATATTTCCCTCTCCGCAATAAGGGAGGCTTTCCCCTTCTTCTTCAAGCAGATATCCGAGCTTCTTTACAGCTCTTTCGAGGTAAGTGTTGCCGGAACTGTCGTACCTCTGATTGCCGAGTCGAACGTTGTTTCATATCTCAACACAATCGTTTGTCTCATCCCCGCAGTCCTGTATGTCACGCTTATCCTTTTGGGATTTCTCATTGCAGGCATTTACAAAAAGATAACCGAAAACACACTCGCTGCAATGATTGAAAAGGAATCGTGGGATCTTCTGCCGTCGGTAGTTTCATCCGTAGTTTTTCTTCTCTCATTGCTTATTATTGCGATTTTCGAGCGATATAATCTCGTTTTCCTTTCTGCACTAAACATGCTTATTATAATTTTCCCTCTCGTTTTCCTCACAGGTCTGCTAACCTCGTTCACACCGAAAGAAGTTAACGGAGTTAAGTGTCTACGTATTTTCCGTCCCATCACTCTCATAATAGCAGTATTTAACGGAGTTGTTCCGTTTATTATGATATCTGCCTTCTATGGCCTCTATGATAGCTTTGCTGCTGTAATTTCCAAACGCAAAGCCAAAAAACAAGAATAAGGAGCGCGAACATGAAAGCAAAATTCAAAGAATTAATTTCAAGAATGAAATTCACGAGCCTATTCCCTATTACACTTGTCACCCTCGCATTTTTATCAGTTACGGGAATGATATACGCATTCAGCGGCTCAAGCAGCCATCTCATTTGGATCATTGCGGTTATTGCGTATGCAGCCACCATGATATTTATGCTTAACTATGGCGCTATGGCACCTTCTGCCGGTTCTGTTGAAGGGGACAACTTTCTTGGAAGCTTAACGCTCGACCTGATAATCAAAATGCCGCAGCCGGTTTTGATTTGCCGAACGGACGGCAAAATAGTCTGGTATAATGCAGCACTAACCGATCATCTCGGCGGCAGAAACATCACAGGCATCAGCTTTGAGGATTTTATCGGAAAATCTCTTGATGAGATCAAAACGGGGGCATCCGATGTCGGAACGAGAATGACTCTCGACGACAGAAGCTACTACGTTCGTGCCTTTTCGATTTCCTCCAAGAACAAAAAATACGTCCTCACGCTTTGGGAGGACAATACGGAATTTGAATCGCTCGAAAAGCACATTGAAGACGAGGAAACACAGGTTGCATATATCCTTGCAGATAATCTCGAGGAGCTTTCGCAGTATACAAACGACGGTGTCAGAGGCGCCGCAAACGAAATCGATAAGATTTTGAAGGAGTGGGCTGAGGGCTCAAACGGTATTTTAAAGGAATATCAAAGCAGCAAATACGTTTTCATTTTCCGTGCTGCCGAGATGGCAGAATTTGTAGAGAAAAAATTTGATGTTCTTGACAAGGTGCGAGAGGTACGTGTTGGCGAAAGCAGCTTCTCCGTAACCGTTTCAATGGGCGTATCGAACGTCGAAGGAACTCTTGCCGAGAAGGAAAGAGTTGCAGCCGAAGCTCTTGATATGGCGCTTCAGCGCGGCGGTGACCAGGTTGTTGTCAAGAGCCCCAAGGGCCTTGAGTTCTTTGGCGGTAAATCGCAGTCCGTTCAAAAGCGCACCAAGGTAAGATCCCGTGTTATCGCAAACGAGCTTACTTCCCAGATTTCAAAAAGCTCCCGTGTTATCATTATGGGACACAGAATGCCCGACTTTGACTGTATCGGCGCTTGCTTCGGAATTGCAAGACTTTGCGCATTCTGCGGAGTTCCCTTTAACATTGTAGCAAATATTAATGACGAAAACTTCAAAAAGTGCTATGACAGGCTGAGAAACCAGCCCGAATACCGTGACGGAAACATTATAGTCAACGCTCACGAGGCGCAAGACCTTATCGGCGGTGACACCTTAACCGTCATCGTTGACGTTAACGCTAAAACTCAGCTTGAAGCACCCGAGGTCGTCGAGATTTCTTCTCGCACCGTATATATCGATCACCACAGAAAGACAGCAGAATTCGACGAGACTCCCGTTATTTCTTATATCGAGCCGTCGGCATCCTCGGCTTCCGAGCTTGTTGCCGAGATTCTCGACCAGGCTCTTCCCTCCGGCATCCTGACAAAGGACGAAGCGGATATTATGTACTCGGGAATCCTTCTCGACACAAAGCAGTTCACGCGTAACGCCGGCGTTAAAACCTTCGGCGCAGCTCTTTATCTACGTGGCGAGGGAGCAAGCCCTGCCGATGCGCTTACGCTGTTTAAATCCTGCCTTTCCGACTTTATCTCGGAGGCAAAGTTTGAATCTAACGTCGTTGTATATCGCACGGTCATGGCAATATCGGTTAACGATTCGCCCGACAATACAGCATCCGACCGCATTTCTGCTGCCAAGGCTGCTGATAAGCTCCTTACAGTTGAGGGAGTTAAGGCCTCCTTCGCGCTATGCAGAATCGGCGACAGTATTCATGTTTCGGCTCGTTCATCGGGCGAAATCAACGTTCAGCTGATTCTTGAAAAAATCCAGGGCGGCGGCCACTTTGATTCAGCCGCTACTAAGCTTACCGGATCTATGAATGAAGCTCTGTCAATGCTGAAAAACGCAATTGACGAATATATGTCTGAAAACAATATTTCCTGAGAGAGGATAGTAACATGAAGGTTATTTTAACACAAGACGTAAAAGCACAAGGAAAAAAGGGCGAGCTCATTGACGTTTCAGAGGGCTACGCTCGCAACTTCCTTTTCCCGAAGAAGCTCGCAGTTCCTGCCGACGCAAAGGCAATGAACGAGCTTAAGAATCGCGAGGCATCGATCCAGTTCAAGCACGATACCGACCTTGCAAACGCAAAGGAGCTTGCAGCTAAGCTCTCCGGCATTACCGTTAAAATCGTTGCCGGCGGAAATGAAGGCCGTCTCTATGGCTCGATCACCTCGAAGGAAATTGCCGAGCAACTCAAGGCGCAGTTTGGAATTGTTGTGGACAAGAGAAAAATTGTTATGCCCGATCCTATCAAGAGCTACGGCACCTATAAATATGACGTTAAGCTTTTCCCCGAGGTTGTCGGAAAGCTGACCGTACAGGTTTTAGAGAAATAATTTAAGTCATCGAAAGGAAGCGGCGTGCCGCATTCAATATGGATATCACTTCTAATGACATCATAAAAAAAATGCCGTTCTCGCTTGAGGCCGAGCAGTCTGTTCTCGGATCTATTCTTATCAATCCGGACTGTCTTACTGATGTTTCGGGCATAATTAAGAGCACGGATTTCTATCTCGAGGAACATTCGCAGATTTATCTTGCTATGCAGGATCTTCTTATCCAGAACAGAACGATTGACGTTGTTACTCTCATTGATGCTCTCGTTCACCGCGGAATATACGATAACATTGAGGATAGCAAGAAATACATCAAGCTTATTGCCGAAATCGTTCCAAGCGCATCGAACGTCAAGGACTATGCAAAGATCGTCCGTGACAAGAGAATACTCCGTCAGCTTATCGAGACCTGCTCTGAGATCACTGACGATGCATATTCCGAAAAAGATACAGTTGAAGCGCTTCTCGACTCAGCCGAGCAGAAAATATTTGATATAGCCGAGGTGTCTCAAACCAAGGGCTTTACTCATATTAAGGATGCTCTTCTTGCTAACTACGAGCATCTTAAGCTCCTTCAGACTGATCCCGCAGCGGCGGCAGGTCAGCCGACCGGCTTTTCCGACCTCGATAAGGTTCTCGTCGGAATGGGACCGGGTGACCTCATTCTGATCGGCGCCCGTCCTGCTATGGGTAAGACGTCGTTTGCCATGAATATTGCTACAAACGTTGCGCGTTTAAGCAAAAAGACGGTTTGCGTATTTAACCTTGAAATGTCAGCTGAACAGCTTGTTTCCCGTATGCTGTCAAGTGAAGCGCTCGTTAGCAGCTACTCCATTCGTTCGGGCAATCTTTCTTCCGAAGAATGGGAAAAGCTCGCAAGAGCCTCTGCTGTTTTGAGCGAGTGCGATATTCTCATTGACGATACCGCCGGCATCTCTGCTGCCGGAATGAGATCCAAGCTTCGCCGAGTCAAAAATCTCGGACTTGTTGTTATCGACTATCTCCAGCTTATGCAGAGCGATAATACGAAGAAAAACGACAGCCGAGTAAACGACGTTGCCGATATATCGAGAAGCCTTAAGCTTCTTGCTAAGGATCTTCGTGTACCTGTTATTTGCTGCGCACAGCTCTCCCGTGGACCTGAGAGCCGTACCGACAAGCGTCCTATGCTTTCCGATCTTCGTGACTCGGGTGCGATCGAGCAGGACGCTGACATAGTTATGTTCCTTTACCGCGACGAGTATTACGATAAGGCAGAAAAGAACAATGAAATTCAAAATACTGCCGAGGTTATCATTGCGAAAAACCGACACGGTGCAATACAGAACGTAAAGATGGGTTGGTTCGGAAAATTCACGAAATTCATTACACTTACCGACAGAACGGAGTAAGATATGGCATCTTCCTTTGATAAAACCAAATATCTTGATACCGTTTCAAGATACGGTATGTTAAAGGAAGGCACAAGCGTTCTTGTGGGATTTTCCGGAGGCGCGGATTCTTCCCTTTTGCTTTCGCTTCTGGCACAGACCGACGGCATAACCGTTGCCGCCGCCCACCTAAATCACGGTATTCGCGGCGAGGAAGCTCTCCGTGACGAATACTTTTGTAAACGGTTTTGCGACGAGAACAATATAACACTTTATACAAAAAGAGTCTCTGTTCCGAAGCTGGCCGAGGAATGCGGTCTTGGAATTGAAGAAACTGCTCGAAACGAGCGCTATTCATTCTTCAATGAGATCTGCCGTGAACACGGATACGATGTTATTGCAACCGCACACAATGCTGACGATAATGTCGAAACCGTCCTCTTTCACCTTGTGAGGGGAACGGGAATTAGCGGTCTTTGCGGCATTGCTCCCGTTCGGGATAACATCATCCGTCCGCTCATACTCTATTCAAAAGAAGAAATATATTCTGCTTGTAAAGAGCTTTGTATTCCTTTTGTTACAGATTCAACAAACAAAGACTCAACATACGTAAGAAACTTTCTTCGTAACGAGGTTATCCCAAGGCTAAAAGCAATTAATCCCTCTCTTACCGAAAACGTTTCGAGTACGATCGATCTCTTAAAGGACGATGCCGAGTATCTTTCAGATGCCTCATCCGAATACACCCTTGAGCGCGGCAGACAGGCGCTTTCGCTCCTTCCGAATTCAATTCTTTCCCGTGTTCTTGTAAACAAGATGAAGGAATGCGAAATAGCATTTGAAAGGCGTCATATAAAGGAAATGATGATGGCAATTCGCTCACGGAGCGCTCATATTTCCATATCCCTTATCGGAGCGACCTTCGTTTGCGACAGAGATCTGATTTACTTCGAGACAGATAAAGAAAACAAGGAATTTTGTTTCCCGCTGAAAATGGGTTTAAATGTCATTAACGCCGACAGCGCAATAGGGATTTATCCCGACGGTAACACTGACGACATTCTGAATGATAAAATTATTTACAATTTATCAATACAAGACAGAATAAATTCTGCTAAAATTAACGAGTCGACCATCGTAAGAAGCCGAAAAAACGGTGACGTAATCAGACAAGGCGGAATGACCAAAAAGGTAAAAAAGCTCATACAGTCATTAAAGCTTCCAAAAGTAATAACCGATACGCTTCCTTTTTTGGAAAGCGACGGAGAAATAATATATATTCCGTATTTCAGGCCCGCTGATTCAGCTTTGCCAAGCGGAGATGACGGAATAACCGTTGTTTACTTTTTGAAGCATAAGGAGAAACAAGAATGAATTACGATTTAAAAAATGATATTGCAAGAATACTGTTGTCCGAGGAAGAAATTAATTCAATCGTAAAGCGTATTTCCTCTGAAATTGATGCACACTATAAAGAAAGATCGTCTCGCTTATTGCTGCTTGGGATTCTTAAAGGCTCAGTAGTATTTATGGGTGATCTTATGAAGCATATAACCGTGCCTGTTGAAATAGATTTTATGAAGGTCTCATCATACGGCAGCGGAACAGTTACAACGGGATCGATAAATATCATTCTTGACCTATACCGCAAGGATTTGTCAAACACAGATATTCTTATCATAGAGGATATCATAGACAGCGGTCGTACACTTTCTTATCTTGTCGAATATCTTCGACTCAAGGGCGCAAAAAGCGTTCGCACCTGTACGCTTCTTGATAAGCCGAGCAGAAGAGAAATTAGTTTTGAAGCAGATCATGTCGGCGCAGTAATTCCCAATGAGTTCGTTGTCGGATACGGTCTTGATTATGACGAAAAATACAGAGCTTTGCCCTTCGTTGGCATTTTGAAGCCACACGTTTATAACGGTGAAGTGTAATATATAATACGAAAGGATACCCTACGCAATAATGAAAAAAAATCATAGGTTAGCGATATTCTATATTATCCTGATGGTAGCAATCGTAGCGGGCCTCTGGTTGATGCTTGGCAACGAAAAAAACGAGGAAAAGATCGTATATAGCGATCTGTATACACTTTTCAGCGAAAAAAAGGTCAAGTCCTTTGAGGTCGATGAGGAAAACTACGTTATCCTTACCCTTCACGAGGAAGGCAAGGCGCCGTTAAAGTATAAGCTGCGTGATTTCAGCGTTTTTTATCACGATTTTTCAGAAATGATTAACGCCCAGCTTTTGGAAGAAGGCGGTCTCGAAAAATACGAGTATACTCCCTATAAAGAAACCCCTTGGTGGGTATCTGTTCTTCCCTCGCTTGGAATCATTATACTCATTGTAGTATTCTTCTTCGTATTTATGTCAATGCAGTCGAAGGGCGGCAAGGTTGGCGGCTTCGGACGCGCTAAGGTAAAGGTTAATACCGACGATAAGAAGAAGGTTCTCTTCTCCGATGTTGCCGGTGCTGACGAGGAAAAGGCAGAGCTTGAGGAAATCGTTGACTTTCTTCGCTCTCCTCTTAAATATACCCGTCTTGGTGCGAAGATACCGCACGGCGTACTTCTTGTAGGCCCTCCCGGTACAGGTAAAACGCTTCTCGCTAAGGCAGTCGCAGGCGAAGCGGGTGTTCCCTTCTTCTCAATTTCGGGATCCGATTTCGTTGAAATGTACGTCGGTGTCGGTGCATCTCGAGTTCGTGACCTCTTTGACACCGCAAAGAAGCATCCTGCCAGCATTGTATTCATAGATGAGATTGACGCAGTTGGTCGCCACAGAGGCGCAGGTCTCGGCGGCGGTCACGATGAACGTGAGCAGACACTTAACCAGCTTCTCGTTGAAATGGACGGATTCGGCTCGACAGACGGCATTATAGTTATTGCCGCAACGAACCGCCCTGATATCCTCGATCCTGCTCTGCTTCGTCCGGGAAGATTCGATAGACAAATTACAGTTAACTATCCCGATCTTAAGGGACGTGAAGCGATCCTTAAGGTTCATTCAAGAAACAAGCCGCTTGAGGACACAGTTGATTTCGTGAAGATCGCTCAGTCTACCGTCGGATTTACCGGTGCAGACATCGCAAATCTCTTGAACGAAGCCGCGCTTCTCGCCGCCAGACGAGGAAAGTCTCTTATAGGAATGGACGAAATTGAAGATTCCTATATGAAGATACTTGTCGGTCCCAAGAAGAAGTCCAAGATTCGTGAGGAGAAGGACAACAAGCTCACTGCATTCCACGAAGCAGGTCACGCCGTTGCCGCTTACTTCTCTCCGACAGCGGATCCTGTCAAGCATATTACCATCGTTCCTGCCGGCAGAACCGGCGGTGTAACCGTTATGATTCCTGAAAAGGACAGCAGCTACGACACAAGAAATGCAATGTTCGACCGCATCGTAGTAGCACTTGGCGGACGTGTTGCCGAGGAGCTTAAGCTTGATGATATATCGTCCGGAGCATCCTCCGACATTAGCCATGCAACAGCAATTGCACGCAACATGGTTACAAAATACGGTATGAGCGAAAAGCTCGGTACAGTCCTTTATGGCACCGAGCACGGAAACGACGAGGTATTCCTCGGTCGTGACTTCAGCTCCGGAAAGAACTATTCCGAGGCTACCGCCGCTGAAATTGATGCGGAAATTAAGAATATTATTGACCGTGCTTACCGCAGATGCGCAGAAATTCTTTATGAGCATTCCGATAAGCTTCAGAAGCTGGCCGAATACCTTATAAAGGTCGAGACGGTCGACGGCGATCAGTTCAAGGCTCTTATGGAGGGCGATCCCACGTTTGAGGAGCTTGACGAGATAGCAAACGAAAAGAAGCGCAAGAGCGAAGAGGAAAACGAAGCACGCCGTCAGCGTGAAGAGGAAGAAAAAAAGCTTCGTGAGGAAGAGCTTGCCCGCAAGGCTGCAGAAATGCAAAACCGTGATATTAACGGCAACTATCCTTACGAACAGTTCAACAATCACGATACCGATACCGATAACGGCAACGGTAGCGAAGGCGACGGTAATTAATAATAGGATCACCCTCCCGTTTCGGGAGGGTGATTGTATATACCTACGGTTACCTATTAGCCGTTTGTTTACAATTTAATGTTTATTTTGTTTTCATAATTTGTTATGATAAATTGATAAGACATTATCGGAGGAAATTACTCAATGAGTAAAAAAAATAAAGAAGCAAATTGCCGCCTCGGTACAGTTGGCGGTCAGGCAGTCCTTGAGGGCGTTATGATGAAAGGCAAGGATAAGTATTCCATTGCCGTTCGTCGAGAGGACGGAAGCATCTCGTTAAGCGAAAACTATCATAAATCAATAAGACAAAAAAGTCGGTTCTTGCGAATTCCGATCATACGAGGAATTGTTGGCTTCGTTGAGTCGATGATACTCAGCTTCAAAACCCTCTCTGTATCTGCGGAACAGTATGGCGGTCTTGACGAGATAGAGCCAGAGACGAGATTCGAAAAGTGGATAAAGCGCAAATTCGGTGACAAGTTCATGAATTTCATAATGGGAATTTCGCTCGTTCTCGGCATAATCCTAGCTGTTGGCCTATTTATGTATCTCCCCGCAAAGGCCGTAATGCTTATTGAATGGCTCATAAAAAAGAATCTCGGAATCTGGAGAAGCACCGTCGAGGGCGTTATCAAGATCATAATTTTCGTTTCATATCTGCTCCTCGTATCGCTGATGAAGGATATACGCCGCACCTTTGAATATCACGGAGCCGAGCATAAGTCTATTTTCTGCTATGAATCGGGTGAGGAGTTAACTGTTGAGAACGTAAAGAAGCACAAAAGATTTCATCCCCGCTGCGGCACAAGCTTTATATTCGTGATATTGATAATCAGCATTCTCATCAATTCCCTGCCTTTTATTCCGTGGAGTAACACGCTTCTTCGCACCTTGATTAAGCTGTCAATGCTTCCGCTTATTGTGGGAATAGGCTTTGAGTTTATTATTTTTGCCGGCAAGCACGATAATATAATCACAAAAATTCTTTCCGCACCCGGTCTATGGATGCAAAGAATTACGACTCGTGAGCCTGATGACGAGCAAATAGAATGTGCAATCATCGCACTTAAGAGCGCTCTTCCCGACGAGTTCCCTGATTTCGTTCATATTGATACTCATAATTTAGAAACAGACGAAAAATGTGAGGAAAAACATGAAGCTGACGAGGCTTGAAGAATCACTCCTTTCTGAAAAATTTCCTGACGAAAGCTCCTACAATAACGCTGTATCAAGACTGGAACATGGCGAGCCGCTTGCCTATATCATAGGGGAATGGTATTTTTATGACGAGACCTATAAGGTTTCTCCCGACTGCTTGATTCCCCGCCCCGAGACCGAGCATCTCGTTGAATGGCTGATCAAAAATTTACCGATTAACGGAAGATTTCTCGATCTCTGCACGGGAAGCGGTTGTATAGCGATTTCAACCCTTGCGCACCGCCCGGATCTGACTGCGGTAGCGGTGGATGTTTCCGACAAGGCGCTTGATATCGCAAAGGAAAACGCGCTATCTAACGGAGTGAGCGAGAGAATCTCCTTTATATGCGCTGATATATTGGTCGATTCTCCGATTGGCGATCAAAAATTTGATGGGGTTGTATCCAACCCGCCGTATATAAAAAGCGACGTAATCGAAACGCTCACCGTTCAGGTTAAAAACGAGCCGAAATTAGCTCTTGACGGCGGCGAGGACGGTCTTGATTTTTACCGTATAATCTTTGAAAAATACGTAAAAAACGTCAAGCCGGGCGGTGCTGTAATTTGCGAAATCGGTTATGATCAAGGCATGGCTTTGAAGGAGCTGTACGGCTGCGAAATTCTCAAGGATTATTCCGGACATGACAGAATTGCCCTAATGTATATTAACTGAATAGAAAAAACTCGGATTTTTTTACAAAAAATGTAAAAACTCCGAGTTTTTTAATGAAATCTATTGATAATTTATTATTTTATGATATAATATACTATGTGTGCCTGTTTGTATAAGCAGGTATAAAACGTCAATATTTACCGTTAAGCGGTTTGGAGGTTTAATATGCAGTACAACAAGAAAACAATTGAAGACATTTCCGTTTCCGGCAAGAAGGTTCTTGCAAGATGCGACTTCAACGTTCCTATGGACGGCGGTGTTATTACCGACGTAAAGAGAATCGTTGGCGCGCTTCCTACCATTAAGTACCTCATTGAGAACGGCGCAGCAGTTATTCTCTGCTCTCACATGGGCCGTCCTCACAACGTGCTTAATTCCGAGCTTAAGCTCTCCAAGAAGGAAAAGAAGAAGATAGAGGCTCTTCCCGCAGACGAGCAGGCTGCCGCTACCGCCGCAGCTCTCGAAAAGGCAAAGGGCGATATTACCAAGCTTTCTCTCAAGCCCATTGCTGATAAGCTTTCCGAGCTCCTCGGACAGGCCGTCATTATGGCTTCCGACGTTGTTGGCGAGGATGCAGTTGCTAAGGCAGCTAACCTCAAGAGCGGCGAAGTTCTCCTTCTCGAGAACGTTCGTTTCCACGCTGAAGAGGAAAAGAACGATCCCGAATTTGCAAAGAAGCTCGCTTCCCTTGCAGATATTTATGTAAACGATGCATTCGGCACCGCACACCGTGCGCACGCTTCTACTGCCGGTGTTGCCGACTATCTCCCCGCAGTCTGCGGATACCTTATCCAGAAAGAAATCTCGATTATGGGCGGCGCTCTTTCCGATCCCAAGCGTCCCTTCGTTGCTATTCTCGGCGGCGCAAAGGTTTCCGACAAGATCGGCGTTATCAACAACCTCATCGAGAAGGTTGATACGCTCGTTATCGGCGGTGCAATGGCATACACCTTCAATAAGGCTCTCGGCTTCAAGATCGGAACCTCTCTTTGTGAGGATGACAAGCTTGAGCTTGCTCTTGAGCTTCTTAAGAAGGCAGAGGAAAAGGGCGTTAAGGTGCTTCTCCCTGTCGACAACCACGCAGGCGACTGCTATGATCCCGAATGCCACGACATTTACGTAAACTCCGATAACATTCCCGATGGCTACATGGGACTCGATATCGGACCTGCTTCCACCGAGCTCTTCGCTGACGCAATCAAGAATGCAGGCACGGTTGTATGGAACGGCCCGATGGGCGTTTCGGAGTGGGAAAAGTTCTCTCACGGCACCTTCGGTGT
>JAZNXR010000122.1:0-16550 GCA_045593985.1 Eubacteriales bacterium | reverse complement strand
CGATGGCTACATGGGACTCGATATCGGACCTGCTTCCACCGAGCTCTTCGCTGACGCAATCAAGAATGCAGGCACGGTTGTATGGAACGGCCCGATGGGCGTTTCGGAGTGGGAAAAGTTCTCTCACGGCACCTTCGGTGTTGCTACAGCAGTTGCTGAAAGCAATGCAATCTCCATCATCGGCGGCGGTGACTCCGCAGCGGCTATTGAAAAGCTCGGCTTCGCAGACAAGATGACTCACATTTCGACCGGTGGCGGCGCTTCCCTTGAGTTCCTTGAGGGCCTTGAGCTTCCCGGTATCGCTTGCCTTCAGAACAAGTAATATTTGAGGTAAATAACAATGAATAAGAATCTTAGAAAAGCCGTTATAGCCGGCAACTGGAAAATGAATATGACACCCTCCGAGGCTGAAAAGCTCGTAAAAGAGCTCGCTCCTATGGTTGAGGGCAAGAACGGATGCGACATCGTAGTTTGCGTTCCCTTTGTAGACATCGCTACCGTTGTTAATGCAACAAAGGGCACTAACATCAAGGTTGGCGCACAGAACGTTCACTTCAAAAAGAACGGTGCTTATACCGGTGAGATTTCCGCTGATATGCTCAAGGAATGCGGCGTTGAATACGTCGTAATCGGTCACAGCGAGCGCAGACAGTACTTTGGCGAGACCGATGAGACCGTAAACCTTCGTCTCAAGGCGGCTCTTGACGCCGGCATCACCCCCATCCTCTGCGTAGGTGAGGTTCTCACCGAGCGTGAGCAGGACGTAACTGCTGAGGTTGTAGCTCGTCAGACCAAGATCGCTCTTCTTGACGTTGACGCCGATGCTGTTAAGAACGTAATTATCGCTTACGAGCCTGTTTGGGCTATCGGAACCGGAAAGACCGCTACCTCCGACCAGGCCGACGAGGTTTGCGGAATTATCCGTGATGTTCTTTCCGCAAAATACGGTAAGGACGTAGCTGAGGCTGTTACAATTCAGTACGGCGGCTCGATGAAGCCCGACAATGCTGCTGAACTGCTCTCTAAGTATCATGTCGACGGCGGACTCATCGGCGGCGCTTCTCTTAAGGCTGCAGACTTTACCGCTATTGTTGACGCAGCTCAATAATCATCACATTTACGGGGCGAAGAAACAATCTTTCGCCCCGTTTTTCGGAGGATATAATGAAGCGATTTTTCGCATTGTTTTTAGTATTATCTTGCCTGTTGTCATTTAGCACGGTTTTAGCCGAGGAAACGACAAACGCTGACACGTCGCTATCGGATACAACTGCGCCGGAAGAAACGACGGCGCCGGAGGAAATTAAGCCCCCGGAGCCTACTTATGATTCAGAAATCAAGATTTCAATGGATCACGACAGCGTTACGGCAACTTATATGCTCACACCCGAAACGTTCGGCACTTATTATCTCTTTAAGGTAACACCCGACGATGAGGACATCAGCGGCTTGACTCCCTTTGCAGAAGCTGAAGCGGATAACGGCAGAGTTGTGTTTAATTTTGATTTCAATTCAGAGGATAGCTCGTCAGTCCTTTACGGCTATATTCTCGCAATAAAATCAAATAACGGTTATACAACGCTCACGAAGGCGAGATATATTGACAACATTTCTGAAATTTCTCATAACAACAGACCGTTCTTCAAGGCAACTTCAATTAAGGGCCTTGAAGTGCAGTATATTGCTGATGCTCAGCTTATAGGCGTCGGACAAACTGTTATTCACGTCAAGCTTAACGAGCTGATATCAAACAGCACCGAGAATTCAACGGCGTTCGTATACGGTAACGAGGAATATCGAATTGACAATGAAGCGCTTGAGCTGCTTGATTATAGAGTTAAAACGCTTTCCGACTCGGGTATTAACGTATATATCAATTACATTTTAACCTTTGATGCTAACGCAGACGAGAATCTGTATTACCCTAATGCAAAGGGCGAAATAGACACTATATTCGCTCCGAATGTTTCTACATTTGAGTCAGCAAGCACATTTGCGGCAGTCATGCATTTTATTGCACAAAGGTATTCCCTTTCCGACGGCAAGTACGGCTTCTGCGGAAGCTATATTCTCGGATATGAAGTAAACAATATGCAGGGAAGCCACAATAGCGGCATAAGCGATTTGGCAACTCACGCAAAGCAGTATGCGGCATATCTTCGTTTTGCAGATCTTGCCGTCAGAAGCGCATATTGCGATGCAAGAGTATATGCTTCAATTTCCAATGTCTGGAATGCATCTGAAACCGAGCAGGTCGGAATGTTCGGCGCAAAGGATCTTTTAACTGAGATCGTTAAATATGTTGCAGACGTCGATTTCGGAATCGCTGTAAATCCTTATCCGTCCGACCTTAAAATGACTGAATTCTGGCTTGACGAAAAAGCAACGGAAACCCTTGACACTGAGTATCTTACAATGAAGAACATTTCGGTGCTTCACGAGTTTTTGAATCAAGAGGATATGCTCTACGGCACAAAGATTCGCTCTGTCGTTGTTTCTGAATTCGGTGTCAGCGGAGTTTACGGCGAGGATAGCGAAAAGAAGCAGGCAGCTGCTTTTGCCCTTGCTTTCTATAACGCCTCAAGACTCCCTTCTCTTGAAGCTTTCGTTTGGCACCGCCATGTTGACCATAATTATGAGCTTGATCTTCACTACGGTCTTTATTCATCTTCAGAGCTGACACTTGACAGAAAAGAAAAAAAGAAAATATATGACATCTTTGCGGCGGTTGACTGCATTGATGGCGATAGCGTTGACGTCATCAAGGGTATTGTCTCCGATCTTCCTGTTAAAAGCTACGAAGAACTGGTTAAAAACACTATTACGAGAACGAGAGTCATATTAACTCTTAATAACGTCTCAGCAGATCTGCCGGATTCTCGTTACGACACATCGGCGCTGTTCGATTTTTCAAAGAGCCTTTATGACTTTTACCCAACCGACAACACAAAGTACATTGAACAGGTTACGGAGGGTAATAACAAATTCATGAGAATTGCCTGCCACCGCTTAACTCCCTTCGAGCATATGGGGGCAGGAATCAACCTCAGAGACAGGCTTTCGCTGTCAGGTGGCGAATATTTAACAGTTCGAGTAAGAATCAATGCTACATGCGACAATGCCGATTTTGTCCTCATGATGGACGGAAACTCAAGATCAGGCAGAGCTACGCTCAAATTCTGCGCAACAGTTGAAACAAATAAATGGGTTACTCTCACCTTCTACGTCCATGATTTGACGAGAAAAGAAATTGCTGATGCAAGAGTCAAGATTTGGGCAAGAACTGATACTTCAAACGATGAACAGGTCCTTATTGATGTAGAATCAATAAACGTTCATTACGAAAAAAATCTTGGTCCCTACATTTTGATAACAGTTATCATTATCGTTGGTGTAATTAGCGCAGTAATTGCGTTGATATACGTTATTACGCACAAAAATCGCAAAAAGTATCACTGGGCATAGGACATTCCCTCCTCCGAATATATTAATAAAAAACCTCGGAGGAGTTATGAACGGAAAAATCGGCGAGAGCATTCCTGTATATTTCCTGCTTTCAATCATTATCATAGTATGTGTTTTTCTGCTTAGAGGTCTATTCCAGCCTGTATGTCCACCGCTTGATTCATTTGAGACGGCAGTAGACAGCGCACGAAAAATTGTTATCGATCCGGGACACGGCGGCAAGGACGGCGGAGCTATATCGCTCACCGGGACGCATGAAAAGCACCTGAATCTCAGCGTTGCCATTGATATGACAGAGCTTCTTCGTGTGCTCGGTTACGAAGTCATTTTGACACGCGACTCCGATATTGAACTGACGCACCCCGACGGCGGAACGAGAAAGATGCAGGACCTTAAGGGACGCCTTGAAATTGCTCAAAGCAATCCCGGAGCTATTTTTGTAAGCATACACATGAATAAGTTTACAGAAGAAAAGTACAGCGGTCTGCAGGTCTATTATTCGCCTAACGATAGCACCAGCAGAATTCTTGCTGACTCCGTTCAACAAACCGTAAAATACCGCTTACAGAAGGATAATGACCGCGCTGTAAAAAAAGCGACGAGCGACATCTTTTTACTAGACAAAATTACTTCTCCCGCAATTTTAATAGAATGCGGTTTTATTTCAAACCCAAGCGAATCAAAAATGCTTGATACGCCCGAATATCGAAGGAAGCTTTCATTTACGATAGTAACGGCAATAATCAACGCTTTTGAAAGGTAATATCATGAAAACTAAAAGCGTATATGTTTGCAGCGAATGCGGCTATAAGAGTGCCAAATGGCTTGGAAGATGCCCTTCCTGCAATGAATGGAACACTCTTGAAGAGGAGATTATCGCAGACGATAAGAAGTCGAAAGGCTCCCCCTCCCCTTATAGCGGCAAAAGCTCGCCCGCAGTACAGCTTAATAATCTTGAAGCGCCTGATTATTTAAGAATTAAAACCGGTACCACAGAGCTCGACAGAGTTCTCGGAGGCGGTCTTGTCAGCGGCTCGGTCGTTCTCATTTCGGGCGAGCCCGGAATCGGTAAATCAACTCTCCTTACTCAAATTTGCGGATCAATTGCAAATGAGGGCCATAAGATCCTCTACGTTTCCGGTGAGGAGTCTCCTTCTCAGCTTAAGATGCGTGCCGTTCGACTCGGTATTAATTCGGAGAATCTTTATATTCAAACCGAAACGAATCTTGACAGAATCGTAGAAGAAATCAATACCCTCTCACCCGATATCGTTATCGTTGATTCGGTGCAGACGATCTACTCCGAAAGCTCAACATCCATACCCGGTTCTGTTAACCAGGTTAAAGAAGCGTCATCAAGACTGATCAGCATTGCGAAAAACGAGGGCATCTCTATATTCCTCGTCGGTCACGTCAACAAGGACGGCGGAATTGCAGGCCCTAAGGTTCTTGAGCATATGGTTGATGCCGTTCTTCATTTTGAAGGTGAGCGAGACCACGCTTACAGAATTATCAGGTCGGTTAAAAACAGATTCGGATCAACTAACGAAATCGGCGTTTTCGAAATGACATCCGAAGGTATGCGTGAGGTTCCGAATCCCTCTGAGGCTCTCATGTCAGGCCGTCCCAAAAACGTATCAGGTAACTGTGCAGTTTGCGTAATCGAGGGCACCCGTCCGATTATAGCAGAAATTCAGGCGCTAACCTCAAACACCGTCTTCCCTTCTCCAAAAAGAACCTCTAACGGCTTTGATTACAACCGCTTGTATCTGCTTCTTGCGGTACTTGAAAAGAGACTTGGGCTTCGATTCTCCTCGCAGGATGCTTATGTAAACGTAATCGGTGGTCTTCGCCTTTGCGATCCCGCCGCCGATCTCGCAACAGCCCTTTCTCTTATTTCCTGCTTAAAGGACAAGCCACTCCCCGACGATATGATCGCTATTGGCGAAATCGGTCTTGCCGGTGAATGCCGTGCAGTTTCTGCGGCAGAGCAAAGAGTACGCGAAGCCGAAAGACTCGGGTTTTCAAGAATCATTCTTCCTGATAGAAACGTCGGCAAGGGCAAGCTTGATCCCTCAAAATTCACTATTAAAATCGAGCCTGTAAAAGGTATATTCGATGCAATTTCGGTAGCGTTAAAATGAACAATGTTGATAAAGATCAAAAGATTAATCCACATAAGGATCACCGTTCCCGTCTGAGAGCAAGATTTCAAAAGGAAAGCCTTCGGTCCTTCAGCGACCATAATATCCTTGAGCTTCTTCTCTTCTATGCAATACCGCAAAAGGACACGAACGAGCTGGCTCATGCTCTTTTAGACAGATTCGGCTCGTTGGCGGCTGTATTTGATGCCGAGATGGGCGATTTGATGAAGGTCAAGGGCATAGGTGAAAATGCGGCAACGCTTATCAAAATGATTCCTCAGCTATCGAGAGCATATCTTATGGACAAGGAAACGAGATATCCCGACTTTACCGATCTTCGCAAGCTTGGAACTTATCTTGTTAATTATTATATCGGTGAAAAGAACGAAAAGCTCGTTGCTGTTCTTCTCAATAACCGATGCGAAATGATAGATATCATTCTCGTCAAGGAAGGAATAGTTAATCAAACGGAAGTCTCGATGAGAAAGGTTGCAGAAGCGGCTTTTTCTAAAAATGCGGCATTTTTCGTGCTTGCTCATAATCACCCTGACGGAAATTGTCAGCCTTCCGCACAAGATATCTCGGTAACCTCAACCTATTCCAAAACATTCAGAGAGCTTGGTTTACCGCTTGTTGAGCATATCGTTGTAGGCGGAGTTTCATATACGGGAATTATGACGGGACAAAAGTCGGGAAAGCTTAAAGATATTTGCGACTTTGATTATTAATTAATAGAGCATAATCTTATTTTTGAATAGAAAAACAGGAAAAGGCAATTGCCTTTTCCTGTTTTTTGCTGATATATGTTTTTATGAATCAATCGAGTGACGCTTCATTCTTCAGTGTCGGCTTCGTTTTCGGGAAGAAGTTCAACAACGGCAGAAACGACTCTATGCTCAGTTATTTCCTCGACCTTTATGTGAAGTCGGTCAATAACAAGCTCGGGTGTTTCTCCATCGGCAGGAATCGTTGTGAATCTACTGAAAATCAAACCTGAAAGAGTCGAAAGATCGTCATCCTCGGACGGAAAATCAATTCCCAGAGTCTCCTCAACGATGTCAAGAGAAACGCTTCCGTCCATTCTGTAAAGATTTTCAGCAAGCTCCTCGATTTCCTCATCCTCGAACTGCTCGTCGGTCTCGTCATATATGTTACCGACGATCTGTTCGATAAGATCCTCCATCGTTACAAGTCCGGCAGTACCGCCATACTCGTCAAGTATTATCGCCATATGAGTCTTATTTTCCTGCATATCACGGAAAAGAAGATCTGCGCGTACCGATTCCGGCACGAAATGGGGCTCAAAGATAATATCCTTAAGCGTTTTGGGCGACTTTTCGCAGGCGTTAAGAAGAAATCTTCTTGTGCTTAAAACACCAACAACGTTATCAATATCGCCCTCGTACACGGGAAAACGTGAATATCCCGTCTCTTTTATAGCTTCAATAATTTCATCGAAGCCGGAGTTTATCTCTATTGCAGCAATTTCTGTGCGGTGGATCATAATACCGGCGGCTGTCGTATTGTTGAATTCGAAAATGTTTTCAATCATTTCCTTTTCATCCGCTTCAATATTACCGTCCTCCTCGCTCGATTCTACCATCAAACGGATCTCTTCCTTGGTAACCTCCTCGTCATCGTGCTTGGGATCAATTCTGAGCATTTTAAGAACAAGGTTAGTGGATACGGAAAGAAACCAAACGGCAGGTCTGAAAACAACTGCGAAAAATCCAACAAGCGAACAAAGGTGCATAGCCACCTTTTCGGGATTTTTCATTGCGATTCGCTTCGGAACAAGCTCGCCGAGCACCAGGGTAAAATAGGATAGAATTATTGTGATCAGGACAACGCACGCCGCATCAAGGACATTCAGCCCCCAAGCCGTGAATTTAACAGAATAATACAGCCAATTACTGAGCTTGCTTGCAATATTATCAGCAGCAAATGCCGATGCCAAGAAGCCGGCAAGGGTTATGCTGATTTGAATAGTAGATAAAAAACGATCGGGATTTTGAAGCATTTTCAAAATCCGTGATGCCTTTTTATTGCCCTCGGATGCTAATTTTTCGATCTTCTTTTCGTTAAGCGAAACGACCGCCATCTCAGAGCAAGCAAATATCGCATTTATAAATATAAGTAAAGCCTGGAGTAAAAGTTGACCCCATAACGGATCCAAAAAGAACCGCCTCCTTTAATAATAATTATTATTAGTAATTATACTACTTATATATTAAATAGTCAATAGGAATTATATATGAAACGATTGACAATTACCGATATAAGGTATATAATTAGTTTGAATGTTTGTATTTCAAATCAAGGAGCTTTAAATGGCAAAAATCAGAATCGCCGTAGTTTTCGGCGGAAACTCAACGGAATATGAAGTCTCTCTGCAATCGGCTTTTTCGGTTCTTGATAACCTCGATCCCGAAAAGTATGATGTTATCCCGCTTGGAATAACCCGTGACGGCGACTGGTACCGTTATTACGGAAGCTACGAAAATATTCCAAGCAATACATGGATGAATGATCCCGAGCTTCTCACTCCTGTCGTTATCTCTCACAGCCGTTCCTCCAAGGGAATACTCGAGCTTACTCATGAAGGTAACGTGCTTACCGAGATCGACCTTGCTCTCCCAATTCTTCACGGAAAGAACGGCGAGGACGGAACGGTTCAGGGACTTTTCGAGCTTGCGGGAATTCCTCTCGTCGGATGCAGCGCTCTTTCCTCTGCAATCTGTATGGATAAGGACCGTGCGCATAAGCTTGTTGAGCTTGCGGGAATTGAGGTTCCCAAGGCTGTCATGATAAGAAGATATCAAAGAGACGAGGCTACTGCTTTGACGAAGGGCCTTACATATCCCCTTTTCGTTAAGCCCGTTCGAGCAGGATCCTCGTTTGGAATTACGAAGATCTACCGTGAGGAAGAGCTTATTCCTGCTGTATCCTTTGCGTTTGAGCATGATGACGAGGTCATAATTGAAGAAAACATCGAGGGCTTCGAGGTAGGCTGTGCCGTTCTCGGAATCGACGAGCTTACTGTCGGACGTGTTGACGAGATCGAGCTTTCACAGGGCTTCTTCGACTTCACCGAGAAGTATAACCTCATCACCTCTAACATTTATATGCCCGCCCGAATTGATCCCGAAACCGAGAACCGCATAAGAGAAACAGCAAAAGTTATCTACAAGGCTCTGGCTTGCTCCGGCTTTGCTCGCGTGGACATGTTCCTAACTCCCGACAAGCGCATAGTATTTAACGAGGTCAATACAATTCCGGGCTTCACCTCGCACAGCCGTTACCCCAATATGATGAAGGGCATCGGCCTCAGCTTTGACAAGATGCTCGATAAGCTTATTGCTCTATATATCTAATTTTTACGAAAGGAAGAAAATATGGAAAGCAAAAAGGCATATACGGGAATTGACATATTCCGCCTGATTGCGGCAATTCTCGTTATCGCAAACCATACTTCTCCCCTAAAAGACATTTCCGAAAGCGGCAATTTCGTTTTGACGAGCATATTTGCTCGCCTCGCTGTTCCCTTCTTCTTTATGACCACGGGTTTTTTCCTCATTCGTGATATTGAGAAAAACAACGGAAGGCTCCTGTCCTTCGTCAAAAGAAGCGCGCTGATTTACGGCGCGGCTATCGTAATTTGCCTGCCGCTTCAGATATACAAAAATGATTTTGCAGTTCGCCCCCTTTTGCCGTCTGTAATCAAGAATATATTATTTAACGGCACGCTTTACCACCTTTGGTATCTTCCCGCCTCGATAATTGGCGGAATTATTGCTTGGTATCTCGTCAGAAAATTCGGATATAAGCTTGCCTTCGGCGTTACAGTACCGCTGTATTTAATCGGTCTATTCGGCAACAGCTACTATGGCTTGACCGTGAAGCTTCCCTTCCTCAAAGCACTTTACGACGAGATCTTTATCCTTATGGATAATACTCAAAACGGAATCTTCTTTGCTCCTCTTTTCATCGTTCTTGGTGCATTCCTTTTCAAAACCAAGGATAAGGCGATTAAAAGAATACCCGCAATAATCGGTTTCGCTCTGTCACTTACTGCAATGACTGCAGAGGGGCTTGTTCTTCACTCAAAGGGTTACCAGCTCCACGACAGTATGTATATTCTTCTGCCTATCGTGTCGTTCTTTCTTTTCTCGTTTCTCATTTCGTTTAGAGGAAAACGCCTCCGATATGCAAGAGATCTGTCTCTTATCGTTTACATAATCCACCCTGTATTTATAGTTGCGGTTCGATTCGTGTCTGAATTTATAGGACTTGAAAGAATCTTCATTGACAACGAAGCGGTTATGTTTGCATCGGTCACAATAGCGTCAAGCGTATTCGCTATCGTTTGTCTCTATATTTTCGGAAAGCTACCGAAGAAGCAAAAGGCTTCGGAATCACAAAGAGCTTGGATCGAGCTTGACCGTTCTGCCCTGAAAAACAACGTAAATGAATTGCGCAGAATAATGCCCGAGGGCTGCAAGCTTCTCGGAATCGTTAAGGCAAACGGCTACGGTCACGGCGCATTTGAAATAACGAAGGAGCTTCATGCTCTCGGCGTTGATGCGTATGGCGTTGCAACTATTGACGAAGGCATTGAGATCCGCAAATACGGTGCGAAGGGACTTATCCTCGTTCTCGGATACACAGATCCGTCAAGATGCAAAGACCTCAAAAAATACGATATCACGCAAACCGTTTTTGATCTTGATTATGCTCGCGCACTTGACGCTCAGGGCAAAAAGATCAAGGTACATATTGCTATTGACAGCGGTATGCACAGACTCGGTATACCTGCAACCGATATTGATGCCGTTGCTTCGGTATACGCTCTCAAAAATCTTTCGGTTGAGGGAATCTTCTCTCACCTTTCTGTAAGCGATTCGGAAAATAAGGACGATATTTGCTATACCTACGAGCAAATTGCCCTTTTTGATACTCTAACCGATAATCTTAAAGCAAAGGGCCTACCTATTAAGGTTCGCCATCTTCAGGCAAGCTACGGCCTGCTTAATTATCCTGAGATCATGAGCGACTATGCACGTATCGGCATTTCTCTTTACGGCGCAGAAAGCGACTACGACTGTCAAAACAAGTCTGACATCACTCTTAAGCCTGTTATGTCGATCAAAACGAAGATCGTTCAGCTTCATTCCTTCCGTGAGGGCTCCTATATCGGATACGGCAGAGCTTATCTGACCAAGCGTGAGAGCCGAATAGCCGTTCTTCCGATTGGCTATGCAGACGGATTGCCCCGTTGCTTATCAGGCAATATGGACGTTATAGTTTGCTCAAAGCGTGCCCCCATTATCGGCAGAATCTGCATGGACCAGCTTATGGTCGACGTAACCGATATTCCTGAAGCAGAGGTCGGAAGCATCGTTACAGTTATAGGTCGTGATGGAGATGAAGCAATAACAGCCGAGGAGCTGGCTTCTAAGGCAGGAACGATCACTAACGAGCTTTTCTCTCGTCTTGGCCGTCGCTTAACCATTATTTAATAAATAATACAGCCCGCAAATGCGGGCTGCTTTTATTTATCAAAAACGGTTTCTATTACCCTCACACTTCTTTCAGGAGAGTAGCGCCAGTAAGCAATATGTAAAGGAATATCATTTGTCGGCTCGTATTTTCGAAGGGGCATGCTTTCCCCTTTATAAGAGTCGATGATCACGAGCTTAAGCTTCATTCTCTCCGGGATAATGTTTTTTATGTAAACCGCAGTTGTCTGTCCTACCTCAATATCGGGGCGATATTCAGCAAGTCCTGCGAGATTCGGTGTCAGCTCAACGAAAATACCGTATTCCTCAATGCTTCGAACAATTCCCGCAACGGTCTGACCTACCGAAAACATTGAAGCGTTTTCTTCCCAGGTTCCGAGCAGCTCCTTGTGTGTTACGTATATTCGCTCGCCGTCATTGCTTTTTATGGCGACCTTCAAACGGTCACCAACCGAAAACCTGTCAGACGGATGGCTGATTCTTGAAACGGAGATACAGTCAATAGAAAGGAGTGAAATTATTCCGCAACCGATATCGACAAATGCGCCAAAGTTTTCAAGATGGGTGATCTTCGCATCAATAACATCACCGGGAACACAGTCATTAAGAAAATGCTCATAGCATTCCCTTTGCGCCTCCTTGCGTGATAATCGGGCAACTTTTACACCGTTTTCTGTGAAAAAGCCCAGAACCTTAAAGCAGACAGCCTTACCGACTCTCGTAATAACTGCAATGTCTCTGACGTCATTTTCGCTCCTATCATACTCAACGTCAGACCGATCCATAATACCGACCATACATCCAAGATCGACCGTCAAGGTATAATTGGAATCGCATCTGACTGCCATTGCCTCAAGAATTATCCCCTCATTCATCGCACGGGATAGACCGCTTTCACTCGAAAGATATTCTCTGTTTTCGGGCATTGAAAGGACAATCCCTTCGGGCTTGTATTTACATAAATGCATAATTAAACCTCCGCCAAATATATCGTCCGCTTTTTTTATAAGCGTTATCAATATATTCGGCGGAGGCCTTTATTATTCTGATTATTTCAGCGAAATATGAACGGGCAAGCCGTTACGGTACTCAGGATAGCTTTCACCCTCAATAAGAGGAAGGAGATACTTTATTCCCTCGTCGGTAATACCGTTCCCACGCTCGTTTATGAAGCTGTCCGGCACAGTTCTTACCATATTTGCGATCTTGTCGATGTCCTCATAACCCGGAACGCAGGTATATGGATCGTTGCTTGTACGAACGAAGGTCATCATTTTACCGCTTACGCCGTTAACAGCATTTTCAACCGCAGCACGGCCGACAGCGACAGACTCTGTAATATCGGTAAGAGAAGCAATATGAGAAGCGCATCTCTGGAGGATATTAAGCTCAACCGAACGAACCTTGCATCCGATTTCTTCCTTGACGGCAAGCTCAAGCGCCTTTCCCGTTCCGGAAAGATACTTATGACCGAAGGCATCCGCTACGCCGCTTTGAGTTCCCTCACCGACGTATCTGCCGTCGGAAAGACGAATTCCCTCGGAAACGCAAACAACGACGTTAGGATGCTTTTCGAGGCAAGCACGAACGTCAGCAAAAAACTGATCGTAGTCAAAAACTCTCTCGGGAAGATAAATGAGATCAGGCTCAAAGCCGGTAGCTCTTGTAAGAGCCGCAGCGGCGGTAAGCCAGCCTGCATCACGCCCCATGATCTCGATAATCGTTACAGCCTTAACGGTATATACTGCACAGTCACGAAGCATCTCGGAAACCGATGCGGCGATATATTTTGCCGCAGAGCCGTAACCGGGAGTATGGTCGGTGCCCATAACGTCGTTATCGATCGTTTTCGGCACGCCCATAATACGCATTTCATAATCGTTCGTCTTTGCGTATGCCGACAGCTTCGCAACGGTATCCATGGAATCATTACCGCCGATATAGAAGAAGTAGCGGATATTATGCTCCTTAAAGAAGGAGAATACCTTTTCATATACAGCCTTATCGCTATCCGACATATCAGTTAAAGACGGTAGCTTCTTACGGCATGAGCCAAGCGCCGCCGCAGGAGTTTTTTCGAGAGTGAGAAGTTTGCTTTCATCCGAAAACATCTCGGTAAGATTACAGAAGCTGTCAGAGAGAATACCCTCGATGCCGTGGTACATACCGAAAATAGTTTCAATATTTTCGTTTTCAAGCGCACCGCGGATAACGCCGCTTAAGGTTGCGTTTATTGCAGCAGTAGGGCCGCCCGACTGACCGACAATAGCATTTCCCTTTAAGACCATAATAACCTCCAAAGTTCATATAAAGTAAAAAGCGCAGGAAAACCTGCGCTTTTTGGTGACCCGTAGGGGAATCGAACCCCTGTTTCCGCCGTGAGAGGGCGGCGTCTTAGCCTCTTGACCAACAGGCCTCATTGGCACGCTTTGAATTATAGCATAATATTCCCTATTTTGCAATAGATTTTCAAAATTTAATTATGAACTTTTTGTAAATTGACACATCAAATCGTATTAAAGAAAAAAGTTGCATTTTGTGACAAAATATGATATAATAAATGAGTTAAAATAGATTATGGAGAAAATGCTCATGAGTAATTCCGTTATTATTTTCTTTTTCATTTTTGCAGGCATAGTTTTAGGCTCGCTAGTCGCACATCTCACATCGGGAATAAAATGGCTTGCTTGGCTGTCATTTGCGCTAAAATTCGGTCTTGACAATCCAATACAGATTAATTTGCACGTGCTTAAGCTTAGTTTAGGTTTTTCACTAAATCTGAATATCTGCACAATTATTTTCGTAACAATAGCCATCCTTATCGCTAATACCGTCACAGGAAAGCGCAGAAGAAAATGATAAACAAGGTCATACTCGCATCCAAATCGCCGAGACGTCACGAGCTTCTCTCTATGCTCGGTTTTGAAATCAGCACAATTGTATCAGACGTTGACGAGGACAAGGTTACAGCAGATACTCCCGAGCTTCTCGCCTCAAGGCTCGCTCACGAAAAAGCAGTTGCGGTAGCAAACGAAGTCGGAAATGCAGATCTGCCGATAATCGCAGCAGATACGCTCGTTGAAATAGGCGGCGAAATTCTCGGCAAGCCGAAGGACGAAGCCGATGCACGCAGAATGCTTACTGCCCTATCCGGTAATGTCCATTATGTTCACACAGGCATCTCGGTAATTTTCGAAGGTAAAGAGATCAATCTTACCGATACTGCCAAGGTTTTCTTCCGAAAAATCGACGAATACGAGCTTGATGCTTACATATCATCAAAAGAGCCATTCGACAAGGCAGGAGCCTACGGTATTCAAGGTAAAGCAGGAGCCTTTGTCGAGCGAATAGAGGGCGATTTCTTCTCTATTATGGGACTGCCAATCTGTGCTGTGACAATGGCTCTTAAAGAACTGACAAAGGATAGTATTATATGAGCTCAAGACAGAGTAAAATCAGAAACTTTTCAATAATTGCACATATAGACCACGGCAAAAGCACGCTTGCCGACAGAATCCTCGAGCATACGAGAACCGTATCGAGCCGTGAAATGGAATCGCAGCTTCTCGACAATATGGATCTCGAAAGAGAGCGCGGAATTACCATAAAGGCACGTGCGGTCAACCTGGAATATACCGCCAAAGACGGAGAAACATACGAGTTGAATCTTATCGACACCCCCGGTCACGTTGACTTTAATTACGAGGTTTCCCGTTCGCTCAACGCCTGCGAAGGAGCGCTTCTCGTTGTTGACGCCACGCAGGGCATCGAGGCTCAAACCCTTGCAAATGCTTATCTTGCGGTCGAAAGCGACCTCGAAATAATTCCGGTAATCAACAAGATCGACCTTCCGTCTGCTGATATTCAGGGAACCCGTACCGAAATCGAGGACGTTATAGGAATACCCGCCGAGGATTGTCCTGCGGTTTCCGCAAAGACAGGCCTCAACATTGAGGACGTTCTTGAAGCGATCGTTGCGGGAATTCCCGCGCCGACAGGTGATGAAAACGGAAAGCTGAAGGCGCTCATTTTCGACTCGTACTATGACCAATATCTCGGCGTTGTCGTCCTTGTCAAAATCATTGACGGCTCTCTTGCCGTCGGTGACAAGGTCACGATGATGAGCACGGGAACATCCTTTGAAACGATTGAGGTCGGTACTCTCGCTCCCTTTGGTCTGCGCCCCGGAAAAACGCTTTCGGCAGGTGACGTCGGATACTTCACCGCAAGCATTAAAACCGTCTCCGAAACCCGAGTCGGCGATACAGTAACAAGCACAGACGATCCGACGGATATCCCCTGCCCCGGCTTCCGTCAGGCACTTCCTATGGTTTTCTCGGGCATTTATCCCGCAGACGGCGCAAAATATAACGACCTTCGTGATGCCCTCGAAAAGCTGAAGCTTAACGATGCTGCGCTCGCCTTTGAGCCGGAAACATCGATCGCACTTGGCTTCGGATTCCGTTGCGGCTTCCTCGGTCTGCTTCATATGGAGATTATTCAAGAGCGGCTCGAAAGAGAATACAATCTTGATATTATCACCACCGCACCAAGCGTTATCTACGAAATCAAAAAGCGTAACGGCGAGGTAATTCGAATCGACAATCCGTCAAATTATCCTTCGCCCGATGAAATCGAAACGGCATACGAGCCAATTGTTAAGGCAAGCATCATTACTCCTGCAGAGTATGTCGGTAATATTATGGATCTCTGCCAGGACAGACGAGGCAATTTCATTGATATGAAATACCTCGATGCCAACAGAACCGAGCTTCACTACACGCTTCCCCTGAACGAAATAGTCTACGACTTTTTCGATGCGCTTAAAAGCCGCAGCCGTGGATATGCGTCTCTTGATTATGAGCTGAACGGATATGTTCCGAGTAAGCTCGTCAAGCTTGACGTTCTCCTTAACGGTGATATCGTTGATGCGCTTTCCTTCATTGTGCACGAGGAAAAAGCGTACGGCAGAGCCCGTAAGATAGCCGAAAAGCTCAAGGACAACATTCCGCGTCAGCTATTTGAAATCCCGATTCAGGCCGCTATCGGCGGAAAGATTATCGCCCGTGAAACCGTCAGAGCCCTGCGCAAGGACGTGCTTGCCAAGTGCTACGGCGGAGATATTACGAGAAAAAAGAAGCTTCTTGAGAAACAGAAGGAAGGCAAAAAGAAAATGCGTCAGCTTGGCTCTGTTGAGGTTTCGCCCGAGGCGTTCATGGCGGTGCTCAAGCTTGACGATGAATAAAAATATCGCATAATAAGAAAGGAAAATATCATGAGAATCAAAATTCGTTTAGAGACAATGTCAGATATCAACGCCTTCGTCGGCGCAATGACTAAAACCACAGCAAACGTATTTCTTACCGACAAGGACAGAAACTTTATCGTAAGCGGAAAGAGTATGCTCGGCGCTGTTTACTCA
>JAZNXR010000121.1:0-1542 GCA_045593985.1 Eubacteriales bacterium | reverse complement strand
AGGGATTGCTCTCCAAAATCCAGACCTTCGACAAGGTACATATGTATCACCTCGTCGGAATATGCGGGAGTCGGATAGAACTTACCGAGATACGTCATTTTATCGGCAACTGCGCCCGTTTCCTCACGAAGCTCACGTCTTGCGGCTTCAAGAGGATCTTCATTTTTACTGTCAAGCTTCCCTGCCGGAATTTCGAGAGTGACCTCTTGCATAGGATATCTGTATTGGCGTTCAACGATAACCTTATTATCGTCAGTCAATGCAACAATACATACTGCGCCAACGTGTTTAATATATTCCCTTCCCGCCTTTTCTCCGTTAGGAAGCAGAATATCGTCACTAAAGACGTTAAGTAATCTACCCGTGAATACGTTTTCGGAATTCAAAGTTTTTTCTTCAAACAAATTGTCCGTCACTTTACGTACCCCTTCTTCATATATCTGTTATACGCCGTAAGAAGAACGACGCCGTTTGCTATCATTATCAGTACCCAGGAGGCCGGGAAACACAAATACACTGCTTCTATTGCATGCGGGAATGACTTTACCACGGTGTTCATCCAAACGGTTCTGAAGCCGAAAATTCCAATGATAGAAATAACTGTAATATGCATTGAATATCCGAATGCCTGTGACACGGCACCAAGGTTTTGCGACAGCGCGAGGATGAAATATGTGGTAAGCAAAATCGAAGCCTTTATTCCTGCATATTCAATAGCCTTGGGATCCTTTGGCACGTATATCTTGTATAACGGATCGCCGATCAAGAACATTCCCCAGCCGAGAATCACGGCTGCCGCTACTGAAATAAGAAGGCAGACCATTATGATCTTCTTGATTCTCTTTTTGTTGTTAGCACCGATATTCTGACCGACAAACGCTATCGAAGCAGCGTTCATAGCAGCGTAGCAGGATGCAATAAAGCCTTCAAGGCTTCCTGCCGCAGAGTTTCCTGCAACGGCGCTTTCGCCAAAGACGTTTATTGCAGACTGAATCTGAATATTGGCAAAGCTATACATTGCATTAGTCAGCCCACTTGGAAGACCGTATTTTACGATACCGAAAAATTCGCCCTTAATAACACGCAATTTTTTAATATCGAGTCTCGTTGCATCCTCTTGAACGGATAGACATTTAACGGTAAGAACAGCAGCCAGATACTGTGAAAGAGTCGTTGCGAGCGCTACGCCGTCAGCGTCCATTTCAAAAGCAGTAACGAAGAGAATGTTAAGAAGAACATTCGTAATTCCTGCAATAATAAGGAAATAAAGCGGACGCTTGGTGTCGCCCTTTGTCCTTAAAATTGCCGCGCCGAAATTGTAAACGAAGATCGCAGGACATCCCGCAAAATAAATAAGAAGATATCTTACCGCCTTGTCAAATGAGTTAGGCGGACAATTCGTTATCTCCATAGCAAGCTCGGAAAGTGATGCGCCGAGAATTCCGACGATAATACCGGATATAAGTGATACAGTCATTGCGGTATGTACGATTTCGGAGGTCTTCTCGCGGTCAGAAGCACCGATTGCTCTGGCAAGGGTTA
>JAZNXR010000120.1:0-10721 GCA_045593985.1 Eubacteriales bacterium | reverse complement strand
GGCGTCCTCGACTGTCCGTTTGAAAACAATGTTACATTCCTTTGGAAACGGCGGGAGCAAGCCCCCGCCCTACGGTGTCTAGTATTCGCCTTATGTCGAGGATAGAATGAGCGTGGAAGCAGCGGTGCGTCGGGGTAGGGGTTCCCCGAAGCGAGCGAACGCGAGTTTTGGGGGTTCACGTGGCCGTCGCACCCTACACCCTCTCCGTCGGCTTCGCCGACACCTCTCCCGGAGGGCGAGGCAAGACGGCGTGGCGGAGCTTTGACACGTCATTGTAGGGACAGGCGTCCTCGACTGTCCGTTTGAAAACAATGTTACATTCCTTTGCAACGGGGCGTCGAGGCGCCGCCCCCTACCGAGAAGCGTTTGAAAGTTGTGCGGTAGGGGCTGGCGCCCACGACAGCCCGCACAAAAGCGATGTTACATTCCTCCCGAACACCTCATCCGGTTTCGCTTCGCTCAACCACCTTCCCCTCAGGGGAAGGCAAGAGGGCGTGGCGGAGATTTGACACGTCATTGTAGGGGCAGGCGTCCTCGACTGTCCGTTTGAAAACGATGTTACATTCCTTTCGGAAACGGCGGGAGCAAGCCCCCGCCCTACGGTGTTTAATATTCGCCTTATGTTTAGGATAGAGTGATTGTGGGGACAACGGGGGCTTGAGGGTTTTTATCGTAGTGGCATTTTGATTCAATCGGTTGACAAGCTTGATGATATATTATATAATAACTATGTATACCTATTAGCTTGATTGCTTACAAGGAAGGATGCAGACAATGTCAGAACGAAAAAGGTCGGGCGGCGAGTTTGAAACCGTTGTGTCGGCGGATAAAAGGGTATTTGATCTGAAGCTCAAGGAGACCTTCAAATACCGTGATATGATTCTTCTTTTCGTAAAGAGGGATTTTGTATCTAAATACAAGCAGACGATTCTCGGCCCTCTTTGGGCGATAATTCAGCCTTTGCTTACGACAATTGTTTATACCGTTATTTTCGGCATGCTTGCCGAGCTTACGATTGCCGATGCTATCCCTGCACCGAAGGTGCCGCGCTTCCTTTTCTATATGAGCGGTACTATTCTTTGGAGCTATTTTTCGGCTGTCGTTTCGTCAACGAGTCATACCTTCATTTCAAATGCGCACATTATGGGCAAGGTTTATTTCCCGAGAATTGCGATGCCGATCTCGACTGCGATATCGAATCTTATTTCCTTCGGTATTCAGCTTTTGATGTTCATTATTCTCTACGTTATCTGCATTATCAACGGAAGTGCCGAGTTCGTCTTCTCTTACCGTTTGATTTTCCTTCCGCTGTCGGTAATTCAGCTTATGATCCTTTCGACGGGAATCGGCATTATTATTTCGGCGCTTACGACGAAATACCGTGATCTTTCGATGCTTGTCGGATTTGGACTGAATCTTTGGCAGTATGCGACGCCTATTGCTTACGGACTTCTTCTTATCCCGAAGGATTATATTGCGCTTTATAATCTTAATCCCGTTACGCCTGCGGTCTTGTCATTCAGATACGGCGTTTTCGGATCGGGTTATTTTAACCTGACTTCTTATCTTGTCGGCTGGGCGATAACCCTTATTATCGCTTTCCTTGGGCTTTTGCTCTTTAACCGCATTGAGAAAAACTTTGCGGACACCGTATAAGGAGGTAGTGCTTTATGGGCGATATAATGCTTCGTGTTGAAAACGTATCAAAGCAATACCGACTTGGTGCCATCGGCGGCAGGACTCTGCGTGAGGATATTCAGCGCCTTTCGGCGCGCCTTCGCAAGAAGGACGATCCGACGTCGGAAATCGGTCGGGATCTTGGCGTGTCAAATGAAAAATTCTATGCTCTTGACGACGTTTCCTTTGAGGTGAGACGTGGTGAGGCTGTTGGAATAATCGGTAAAAACGGCGCAGGAAAAAGTACGCTGCTTAAGCTTATAACCCGCATTACCGGGCCGACAAAGGGGAAAATCTCCCTCAACGGCAGAGTCGCTTCGATGCTTGAGGTCGGAACGGGATTCCATCCCGAGCTGACGGGGCGTGAGAACATATATATGAACGGCGCAATTCTCGGTATGTCAAAGCGTGAAATTGCGAAGAAGATCGAGGAAATAATAGAGTTTTCCGAGGTCAGACAGTTTATTGATACTCCTGTTAAGAGATATTCCTCGGGAATGTACGTCAAGCTTGCCTTTGCGGTTGCGGCGCATCTTGATTCCGATATCGTTATCATGGACGAGGTGCTTGCTGTCGGCGATATGGCGTTTCAGAACAAGTGCTTAAACAAAATGCGGCAGTCTGCCCGTGAGGAGGGCAAGACCGTTCTTTACGTTTCGCACAACATGAACACCATTCGTCAGCTCTGCGACAGGGTTATCGTTCTTGACAAGGGAAAGCTTATATTCGACGGCGACGTTGAGGAGGGAATTGCTCTTTATATGAACAATTCTCTTACCGAGACGAATTCCGTGACGCTTCACGACAAGGTTCATTCGAAAAACGTCGTCGGCGGAATGTTTATGGAAAAAATTGAGTTTCTTGACTCTCTCAATGCGACTGTAACGGTCGGGGAGCCTCTGAAATTCCGAATCACATTCCGCTCGGAGAGGGATCTGTCTGACGTGAGAATGAGAATTACCGTCAAGTCACGTGACGATGTCGCCGTAGGCCTGGCGCTTTCGGAGATCATGGGAGCATTTGACATGGGAACGAGGGGAGCTGCAACGGTTTCCTTTGACACCTCTTTGCTTGCCGAGGGAACGTATTTCCTCAACCTTTCGCTTTGTCAGATCGACGATAACAAGAATCCTATAATTCTGGATCACATTATAAGAGCCTGCAGCTTTACGGTGAACAACAAGCCCGACGATGCTTCCTTCTGGTCGCAGCTTTGGTGGGGCTCTGTCAAGTTCCCCGAAATGTCGGTTTGCGACGTCGAAAGGAAAGAATTAGAGGATTGACTCTTATTGACAAAGCCGATGCGGTATTGTATAATTTATTTAAGTAACGAAAAGGAGGAAGCATAATGAAATTAAGGCATCTGATCGCCATTCTTTTGACGGTTTCTATGCTTATTTCGGTCGTTCCCGTGTTTTTCGCGGCAGATGGCGTTGAGTTTTCCTTTTCGTCTGATGTTCCGAGCGGGAATGACGTCACTCTCGGTGATACGGTGACCTATACTGTTGCCCTTGACGTTAGCTCGGGCTTTTCCTTCGGAACGCTGTTTTTTGAGCCGAGTGACAATCTTGCTTACGTCAGTGCGACCTTTAAGGGTGAAAGCGCAACTGCAGAAAAGGCGACCGTGGGAGAAAATGCCGGCGCATACGGCATTATGATCATTGGCAACCCGATAACCGGCAGCAATGCAAGGCTTTGCACCATTACCTTTAAGGTTGTGGAGGAGGGCGATATAAGCGTTCGGTTTTACGCCTATCAGCTTACAAACGGCGCTTCCTTTATTACCCCGACGGTAAATAACGGCACGGTCAGTCACAGAGGCAAGATAATTACTACCCCCACTATAACGACCGACTCCTTGCCCGAGGCGGTCATGGGATATTCTTATTCCTACCGGCTTGTCGGCACTTACGGTGAGTTTTTGGAGTACAGCGCGATAGGCTCGCTGCCGAGTGGATTAACTCTTTCCCCCGACGGAACGATCAGCGGTACGCCTACGCAGTTTGGCTCTTTTACGATAACGGTAAAGGCGACGCTTCTTGACAGGTATGAATCGGCTGACAAGACTTTGACTCTTACGATTTTGGAGGAGCCGAGAGAGCTTCAGCTTGTAGACGGAAGCGACTATGAGATAGACGGAGAACGGCTGCGAGGAGTTATTGAGGAAACGACGCTGAGCACGCTTCTTGACAGGTTTAAGAATAAAGAAGGAATCAAGGTCTTTGACGGTGACGGCACGGAGGTTACAGCGTCTGACGAATACGTCGGAACGGGATACACCGTATCTCTTATGCACGGTGACGAGAAGGTGCATACCGTCACGGTAGTAGTTCTCGGTGACGTGAACGGAAACGGACGAGTTGACTCGAACGACTATCAAAGAATCAGAAGATATGTTATCGGAACTTACAATATAGAAGGCATCTATTTCGATGCGGCGCGCGTGTCCGGCGGATCTGATATAAGACCGGTTGACTACCAAAGAGTAAGACGCCACGTGATTGGAAGCTATAATATATTCGAATAAATTATCAGAGGATTGAATATGAAAAAGATTTTAATTATCGCTCTTGCTACGATAATGGCAGTATTCTGCTTCTCCCTCGGCTCCTCGGCTGCGGAGCCGAGCTTCAAGGTCGATATCAGCGGAGCGACAGCAGTTGCTGCGGGAGACACCGTAAAATATACTGTTGAGGTCAAGGATATAAACGTTCCGTCGCCGAATACCGACGAGTACGACAGCGGTCTTGCAAGTGTTACGGTGTTTGTCAAATATGATACGGCATTCTTTGACGGCTCGTCTGTCAGT
The DNA here is from genome assembly GCA_045593985.1 of Eubacteriales bacterium. Lineage (GTDB taxonomy): Bacteria > Bacillota > Clostridia > Oscillospirales > CAG-272 > Colimorpha_A. The sequence goes on along the minus strand of JAZNXR010000120.1, from coordinate 6,235 downwards.
GTGAAAATGCCCGATCTTCCGAGTGACGTTTGGGGTACATCACTTAAGCAGCCCTCCGACGGAGTTATTAAGATCGAGGTCTGGAGTGAGCCGGATTCTGAGGGCAAGAATCCTACCGCAAACGCAAACGGAATTCTTGAGTTTGAAATTTCCATAAAGGTCAAGTCGAGTGCCGTTGAAGGCGGCGGCAAGGAGATTTATATCGGAACCGATACCGAGGGCGGCGATGCAAATCTTGATATTATAAGCAACGTTACCTGCGGTTCTCTTGACGTTTCTCTTATCAAGAAGCTCGACAAGCCGACCGGCGCCGAGATATCCTCTGATTACAAGGCAAAGTGGAATTCTGTTCCCAATGCGACGTCTTATCAGATTCAGGTTTACAAGGACGGCCAGAAGCTCGGTCAGTCCTTAAGCTCAACCGGCACGAATTACGATCTTTCGACTCTTATCAAGAAAAATCTCGGCGGAGCTTATACCTTTACGGTAGTAGCGAAGTCGAGCAGCGCCCTTTATACCGACAGTGATGAGGCGACCTCAAGCGCACTAAATTACAGAGGAAGACTTAACACTCCGACAATTGCTCTTACGGTTGATAAAATCGCAGGCGTAGTTAAATATAAGATTACCGACACTAATCCCGACGATACGGTCGGAACCTACATAATCACGGTTTATGACAAGGACGGACATCAGGTCGGTGACGATATCGTTTCCACCAAGCTTGAAGGCACGATAAAGAATCTTGAGTTCGGCGTTAAATACGGCGTGACGGTTATAGCAAATTCCTCCTCCCTTGATAACACCGAAACGGGAAATTACTCCTCCTATGAATCGGCAAAGAGTGAGGTAACACCCGACGGAATTATCGGTATCTCGGTTACGAAAAAGCCGAATCTCGATTATAAAGAGGGCGATACGATAGATTTAAGCAGCATGGAGGTCACCGTTGATTTTGCCGTGGCTGCAAATGTTAAGGTAAAGAAGGCGGATTTCAGCAAATACGGTATTACCGTTAATCCGAAGCACGGCGCAGACGCAATTCTTTCTCTTAACGGAAAGAATATGACGGTCACCTGCGGCACTCTTACTGCTGACGAGGAATTGACGATCACGGTCAAGAAGGGACAGTGCGAGCATACGAGCACCGAGCCTGAGCATCAGGATCCTACCTGCGGCGTTGACGGCTTTGACAGGCTCGTTTGCAGTCTTTGCGGACAACCGGTAGATGAAACCGTTCTTCCTGCAACGGGTGAGCATCAATTCTCCGACTGGGAATGGAAGGGCAAGCCTACCGTCTCGGTTGACGGTGTAAGAGAGCGCACTTGCTCGATTTGCGGCAAGGTTGAACGTCAGACTGTGACCTATGCCGAATATCTTGCAATGCAGAGTGGTACGACCACAACGCCTCCCGCAACGACTCCGAGCGTGACTGACAAGCCCCAAACGGCTCCCCCTGAAACCACCGAAAGAAGAAAGGGAAGCGCTCTTGGAGGAATTGACGATCTCGGCAAGATCTTCCTTTTTGCCCTTATTGCGGTGCTTGCCGTTATCGTGATCTTCGTGGTCAGCGCGGTTTATATTGAAAGCCGCAGAAATCGCAGAAAGAGATCTCATTCGAGAACGAATCAGTCGAGAAACGGTCAAGGCAGAGGCGGCAGAGGAAGCGGCCCTAACAGCAGAAACAATTACAGAAGATAAATTAAAAATCAGGCGAGAAATCGCCTGATTTTTTATATGAACAGCGGTCTTATCTGCTTGCCCGAGAGGGCAGCGGTGAGGCACTGTGGGATCATCTCGAATTCGGAAACGAGTGAATGAGGCTTTTTTAGGTAATCGTCCTGCTTCATTGGGACGAAAAATACGCTTTTCTTTTCAAGAAGTGACGAGATGTTTTTGAGGTTTGCCGACATTGCATCGTTCGTTGCGAGTGAGATGAGAAGCGGCTTGCTTTGACGGAGGTGAGCCTTTGTCGCCATTGTGACGGGTGTGTCGGTTATTCCGTTTGCAAGCTTTGAAAGAGTATTGCCCGTGCAGGGAGAAATAATAAGCGCATCGAGTGGGCGAGCCGGGCCGAGAGGCTCGGCGTCCTTTATCGTCAAAATCGGCTCGTGACTACATATTTCGGTTATTCTTTTAATAAAATCAGCACTCTTGCCGAAGCGTGTATCGGTATTTGCGGCGTTAGTGCTCATTATCGGGAGAATATCGTAGCTTTTAATCAGCTCCTTGAGAACCAATATTGAGCGTTCAAAGGTGCAGAACGAGCCGCAGAAGGCGTATCCAATCATTTCTCGCCCTCCGATATTCTGTCAAGGACGCATCTTGCTATTATTTTTCCTGCCGTGACGGGCGCAACTCTGCCCGGCAAGCTTTGCGCCGAGATCACCCGAGTTCCGTAACGGACTGCACCGACAGCGTCAATTCCGCCCGGCTTCGAGGCAAGCTCTATTACCGGGACGCCTTCACGGATTTTTGACAACGCTTCTTCGTTCAGAACGGTGGACGGCACCGTATTGAAGATGGCGTCAAATTTCGCCATAACCGACGGCAGGGAAGGATAATCGAGTGACGTCATTCCGTCACTCATTGCTTCGGCTCTGTCCTTTTCCTTTCGCGCGGCAACCGTTACCGATGCGCCGAGCGCCTTCAGGCGAGTGGAGAGGGCTTTTCCGATTCTGCCGTAGCCGAGAACAAGGCAGGAGCTTCCGTTAAGGGTAACGGGCGTGTTGCTCATTGCAAGGGCTATTGCGCCCTCTGCCGTTGGGACGGCGTTCAGGTAATTAAAGGTTTCGTTTTCGCAGATGTCGAAAAACGAAAGCTCGTTGTTTTTGAATACCGACCTCATATCGGCAGGAATTTTGCCGCCGAAAATTAAGACGTCGGGCGAAACGCCTTTGGCGATTTCCGATGCGAGAGCGCGAGGCGTCAGCTTGATATTTGATAGCGGAAAATTCATATAGTCGCCGCGGCTGACCGGCACGGGGAGAATCAGCACGTCAGCTTCCTTTATTCCGTTTTGAAGGTCGCAGCCTTCCTTATAGGTATCGAGGGCATAATGGGTGACGGTGTGTCGGTGAAGCGAAAGCTCATCTGACGCATAAGTCTGGCGCAGGTCACCGCCGATTATTAGTATCTTTTTTTCAGTCATACTGTTACTTCCTTTCTGTCAAACCGTTTGGGAATATTTCCCATAACAGTTTATGAAAGGGAGGGGAGGGGCGACACTATATCTTCGTTTCGATCTCCTTGCGCAGACGTGAGATTATCTTTTTTTCAAGGCGAGAGATATAGGACTGCGAGATGCCGAGCAGGTCGGCTACCTCCTTTTGAGTCAGCTCGTCTTTTCCGTCCATTCCGAAGCGCAGACGGATTATCTGCCTTTCACGCTCGGGGAGCTTTGAAAGCGCCTCGTCTATCGTTCTTTTGTCCTCGTCAAACTCCATATTTCGATAGACCGTATCCTCATCGCCTCCGAGCACGTCGGAAAGGAGAAGCTCGTTACCGTCCCAATCGGTATTCAGCGGCTCGTCTATCGACATTTCAAGGCGCAGGCGGGAGGTTTTTCTTATATGCATCAAAATCTCGTTTTCGATACAGCGCGAGGCGTAGGTTGCAAGCTTTATGTTTTTATCTGCGTTGAAGGTGTTTATTGCCTTGATCAGGCCTATCGTACCTATCGAGATCAGATCCTCGATGCCTGTGCCTGTGTTTTCAAATTTCTTTGCTATATAGACGACAAGGCGTAGATTTCGCTCAACAAGCACCGAGCGCAGTGACGGCTCATTTGGCAGACGTGAGATTATATCTGCTTCCTCCTCGTGGGTAAGGGGAGGGGGCAGGGTTTCGGGGCCGTTTATGTAATAAATGCCGTTTTTCCTGCCTAAAAGCCTTTTTAATACGTCCTTTATCAGAGCAAGTATTTTCATGTTTTCACCTCAATTTGTAAGTATTTCCGGCACGAGTGCAGGGTAGCCGCCGTAATCGTCTTCGTTCCCCGGTGCGATCAATGCCGATATCCCGACTCCGTCTATTGTTATCTTTTTAGGTATGTATGCTATAAGCAGCTTATCGCCGCCAAGTGAGACCGACGGAATTAAGCGAACCGAGGTAAGCAGCGCCCCCTCTGCTTCGGACAGGGCTGATATATCTTCGCTTTCGAATATCGGAATGAGTGAATCGGGAAGCAACGGAAGGAATTTGCTTTTTTGAATTAATATGACCTGCCGTCCGCTTATCGGATCGGAAAGGAGATTTCCCGTATCTGTCATCGCTTCGCAGGTAAATATTCCTTTATCGGTTTCGACTGAAAGGCGGCAGGGACGAAGTGAGCGCTTTTTTCTTGCCATTCGTCCGCCCGCGATGGCGAATGCTCCGATTATAGCGGCGCTTATCGCCATCCAGCCGAGCGGTATATTCTTCGGAAGAGGATCGCTCTCCGCAGAAGCGTGGTTTACACCGTTCATAAAGGTGAAGAATGCCGTCATTGCTCCGCCGAGAAGGCATCCCATGCCGTAAAACAGCGCAAGGCAGGGAAGCACCTTGTTTTTGAAGGCGGTAAGGCACATGAGATATGAAACGGCGAGGTTTATTAGTATATTTATAATAAGTATTCCGTCAATAAATACTGCGATAACGCCGTAAAGACCGCCGATCGCCGCCGAGACGGTCAGGCGCAGAGGAGATACCTTTCGATGCAGGATTGCCGACGTGATGAAGAGCGTCAGAAAGTCCATTGTGAAGTTTATGAGAAAGAGAATATCTGCGTAGAGGGTTTGCATATTTCCTCCTTTTGCTTGATGCCTTAATTATATACTTCGCCTTTTGAAAAATCGGTCGCTGCGTGGGGGCGATTAAAGGTTTTTATGAGGTTAAATTTTGTTTTTTTTGTTAATATTCGTCCTTGGTGTTGTTATCGGACGGTTATTGTGGTAAAATGAGATTAATGAATAACTTGGAGAAGCGTATGAAGAAAATTATTTCTTTGATTTTTGTGTTCTCGCTTTTGATTTCCTGCATACCGACCGTGATACGTGCGGAGGTGCTTGAAACTGATGGCGGTATTCTTTATACCGTGGAAAACGGCGAGGTGACCGTTCAGGGCTTTAATGCTGTCGGAACCGTTATGGATATTCCCGAGAAAATTGACGGATTGCCTGTGACGGTTATTGCGAGTCAGACCTGTCGAGGGGATGACGTGATAACCGAGGTTAAGATCCCGTCAAGCGTTATTACGATCGGTGAGTATGCCTTTGCCGAATGTGATAGTCTTACCAAGGTTGTGATCAAGGGCGGAAAAATTATTGATCGGTCGGCGTTCCGTGACTGCAAGGCGCTGCTTACGCTTACGCTTCCGTCGGAGCTTGAGATTATCGGAGATTTCGCCTTTGAGGGCTGCACGGTGCTTGGTAAAGTAAAGATACCGAAAGGACTAAAAGAGATAGGCACAGACGCTTTTATGGGCTGTGAGATGCTTCGCTTTGAGCTGAACGGAAATTCTGCTGCAAAGGCGCACGCGCAGAAGTATAATATCCCGACCTCTTTTGTTGATACTTGGGAATTTACGGTTCTTATGACCGTAATCGTGAGTGCGCTGCTTGGAGTGGGCTTGTACTTTTTGAACAAGGTTATTAAGAAAAAGAAAAAAGGACCGTGAGGTCCTTTTTTGTTCGTGATGCGGTTTTACAAAATGTGAAAATGGCGTTACATTACTTTGGAGGAAACGGCGGCGTTGCCGCCTACACCTCATCCGTCTTGCTTCGCAAGACACCTTCCCCAAGGGGAAGGCAAGACAACGCCTCGATGCTTTGACACTTTGTTTTGCCTCGCCCTTCGGGAGAGGTGCCCCGAAGGGGCGGAGAGGGCGTAGGGGCTGGCGCCCACGACAGCCCGCATAAAAAGAATGTTACATTCCTTTGGAACACCTCATCCGTCTTGCTTCGCAAGACACCTTCCCCAAGGGGAAGGCAAGAGAGCGTGGCGAAGCTTTGACACGTCATTGTAGGGACAGGCGTCCTCGACCGTCCGTTTGAAAACAATGTTACATTCCTTTGTAACGGGGCGTCGAAGGCGCCGCCCCCTACCGAGAAGCGTTTGAAAGTTGTGCGGTAGGGGCTGGCGCCCACGACAGCCCGCAAAAAAACAGTGTTACATTCCTTTGGAACACCTCATCCGTCTTGCTTCGCAAGAGACCTTCCCCAAGGGGAAGGCAAGAGAGCGTGGCGAAGCTTTGACA
>JAZNXR010000119.1:0-11775 GCA_045593985.1 Eubacteriales bacterium | reverse complement strand
GTTCCTTTGGAAACGGCGGCACCAAGGCACCGCCCTACGAACAACGTGGCAAAGCATCGAGACGTTTCTTGCCTCGCCCTCCGGGAGAGGTGGCACGAAGTGCCGGAGAGGGTAACACAAACTGATGTAACACCGCTTTTGCGCGGACAGTCGAGGACGCCTGTCCCTACAAACAACGTCTCGAATATTCGCCACGCCGTCTTGCCTTCCCCTCAGGGGAAGGTGTCGGCGAAGCCGACGGATGAGGTGTTCGATGATGATGTAACATTGTTTCAACGCTGCGGCAAATCTATCCCAAATGAATGAGAGCTTAACAAGAAAAGCGCCTGATCAGGCGCTTTTTAAAATTCAATATCCATTATTTCATCAAACTCGTAAACGTACCTGTCGGATGCGGCTTTGATCTTTTCGACAAGGGAGCTTGACGTATCATCGTAAATTCCGATGACGGTCATTCCTGCCTTTTTGCCTGTGAGGCAGCAGGTGAGATTGTCGTCGACGAAAACGCAGTCGGAAACGCTGACTCCGAGGCGCTTTGCCGCTTCCTCATAAATTATGACCTCGCTTTTCGGATAGCCGAAATCGTCTATCGACCAGATCTTGTCGAAAAGCTCGTAAATACCGTTACGTTTAAGACAGGGATCAATATATTTATGCGGCGATGCGGTCAGAACGTGAACGCTGTGACCTTTAGCTATAAGGTGACGAAGAGTATTTTCGACGCCCTTTTTTAGTAAAATACGGTTTATGTACTGCTCCGAAAGCACGGCAGATATCTTTGCCAAATACTCTTCAAGCGAAAGCTCAACACCGAGCGAGATCGTGTATTCGGATGCACGAATGTTGCCGAGCGGAGTTATTGTTCTGACAAAATCGTCGGGGCAGGGGATGCCGTATTCATTTAGCATAGAAATATGAACGCCCGCCCAAGTCGGCATCGAATCGGCGAGCGTACCATCAAAATCAAATATATAGTGCATTGTGTTCTCCAAAACAAACTAACATATTAATTATATATCATTTTGCCTGCCGCTGTCAATAGAAACGCCCAAAAAGTTACCTAATGTTAACAAAATAAATTTTTCACAAACTTTTGTGAAAAATTTATAAAAAACCTATTGACAAATAGTTATTCTTGTGCTAAAATGAAGATGCTAAAGGAAATAGCAAACAAATAAAAGGAAAGTGGTGATACCGTTGGCACAAGTTGAACAGCAGTATTCACCCGCAAATGCGTGATCGTTTCTTAACACCGTAAGTGCCGAGCACAAAAGAATTTTAAGATAATACGGTAAGTTAAAAAGCGAGAAAGCCGCAACAGCGGGTAAAAGAGCTTAGCATTACCGAAAATCTTAAAGAAAAGAGACTAAAGGAAAAGAAATAGGTTTCCGAGCCGTTTGGATGGACGTAGGAGAGCTTGATTACGCAAATGAATTTATAGATTGATATAGATTAGCGGCGGCGGAAACAAGTAAAGGCAAATTTTAAAAATAAAGTAATCAAAAACTGAATATAAAGAAACAACCGAGCTTCGCTCGGTTGTTTTTGTTGTAAACGAAAACCGCGCGTGAGAAGCAGGGTTACCAACAACGAGGCAAATATTCGCCACGCCCTCTTGCCTTCCCCAGCGGGGAAGGTGTCAACCGATAGGTTGACGGATGAGGAGAAAATCAAAGTGGTGTAGCCAATTTGAATGATCAGATTTTTGTCGTTAAATTCGCCTCATCCGCTTCACTTCGTTCAGCACCTTCCCCTGAGGGGAAGGCGAGAAAACGTGGTAAAGCTTTGTCACGTCATTGTAGGGACAGGCGTCCTCGACTGTCCGCACAAAAACGATGTTACATTCCTTTGTAACACCTCATCCGGTTTCGCTTCGCTCAACCACCTTCCCCTGAGGGGAAGGCAAGACAGCGCCCCGATGCTTCGCCACGTTGTTGGTAGGGCGGGGGCTTGCTCCTCCCGAACGAAACGATGTTGCATTCCGCCCGAACACCTCATCCGACCGCGGCTCTGCCACTCGTACCTTCCCCTTAGGGGAAGGCAAGGAGGAAGAACCGTTTACGGGTAGCAAGCAACAAATGCGTGGCCCGATGCCTGAAAATGAAATACCCCCCGTTTTACGGGGGGATATTTATTTTAAATTATTCGATCGGTTTTCCGCAGCGCGTGCAGAAGGTATTTGCGCCGTCGAGCTTGCTTCCGCAGGCGGAGCAATATTGAGGCTCTTGGGATCTGTTTTCCTTAACGATCCTGTGAGCAACGAAGTGGGGAGTCGGGATCGAATCGTCCGCATCATCGTCATCCTCGGATGCGCTCCAGTCGAGATTGTCTTTTGTGTCGGGAATACCGAAGCCGTCACGGCGTCCCATTTTACGGGCAATATAGTCGCTGTTATCAATCAGACGACCGAAGCCGTAAAGGAAAAATCCAAGGATCCAGCAGAGAATCGGGCCGAATACCATCGTAACAGCGCCTATTGCGGTCTCGCCCTTTATCATAAGATAAATTCCGAAGGCGCACGACGTAAGCATTGCTATCACTGCGATAATGACGGCAAGCGACATGATTTTTTTACCAATATTAGAATACATTACGAGGTCTCCTCAAAATCAGTAGTTGTTTCTTATCTTCTTTCTCACACCGAAGAAGATGCCGAGTGAAGCGAGCGTGATAACTATGATGGAGCAAAGCACGTAAATAACGGGACTGATCTCGATATCCGACTTCAGCTCTTCCCACAGTCTGTTGATAAGTGCAAGCTGTTCTCCGGGAAGATTCTTGTAGGGCTGTGCCTGAATATGTCCGGTATCGTACATAAGCTCATATGCGCCCTCCATTATTTCCTCCATTCCCTCACGGTATTCTTCGCTTTCACGAACAACACGGTTTGGAGAAGCGTAATAGGTATAAAGCGCATTTGCAACCGCAGGCTCTTCCATTAGCATGAAGTTAATATATGCCTCTGCAAGCTCCTTGTTTTTGCTCGTTTTCGGAATGCACATAGCGTCAATGTAAAGGTTTGTTCCCTCCTGCGGATAGAAGAATCCGAGGTCGGAATTATTCTCATACATTGCGAGGAAATCGCCTGCATAGTATGCGGCGATGGCGGCGGAGCCACCCTCCATTTTATTGAAGATCTCGTCCATGACGTAGCCCTGAACGATGTCCTTCTGCTTCAGAAGCTCGTTTAGAGCAAGACGCCATTCAGCCTCATCGTCGTTGTTGACGTCAAGTCCGAGCTTGTACTGTGCAGTACCGAATGCATCACGGGAATTGTTGAACTGAAGAATGTTGCCCTTGTACTTCGGATTCCACATAAGGTCCCACGAGCCGAGGTCGGCTTCATCTGTTACTATCGTCTTATTGTAGATAATGCCTATCAATCCGTAGAAGTAAGGAACGGAATAGACGTTACCCTCATCGTAGTAGTCAAACTCGGCGTCAGGGCCGTAAAATTCGGGAACGATATTTTTAATGTTGGGAATATTATCGTAGTTGAGCGGAGCGAGCATATCTTCATCGATAAGACGTTCGATTATATAGTCGGAGGGAACGATGACGTCATAGCTTACCGAGCCGGAGCTAAGCTTTGCATACATATCCTCGTTAGACGAGAAGGTCGAATAAACGACCTCCACACGGTCGCCGTACTGCTGATAGTACCAATCCTCAAACGCCTTGTTGGAATCAAGACAGCCCTCGCTGCCGTCCGAGATGTATTCGCCCCAGTTGTAAACGTAAAGAGTCTTTACGCTGCGTTCTTTTTTGGAACAGGAGAAAAGCATGGGAAGGAGCATCAGACATATAAGGAGAAATGAAATAATTCGCTTCATTTTGCCCCTCCTTTCGCACGCTTGCTTCTGCGTTCTCCCACAGAGCCTGCAAAATTGACTATAAGCAGGATTGCAAGAATCGTAGCAACGATAATGGCACAGAGGGCGTACATGCTGAATTTGACGTTATGCACGGTCTGATTGTAGACGTAAAGGGGAAGCGTCTGGAAATTCGGTGACGAAACGAAATGGCTGATTACGAAATCGTCGAGCGACATGGTAAATCCAAGCATAAGTCCCGAAACTATGCCGGGAATGATCTCGGGAAGCTCAACTGAGAAGAAGGCTCTTGCCGGAGTGCATCCGAGGTCCATTGCCGCCTCCGAAAGGGATTTATCAAGAGAGTTGAAGCGTGGCGTTACCGAAAGAAGAACGTAGGGCAGGTTAAAGGTCGTATGCGCAACGAGCATCGTGCCGAAGCCCATAAAGTTGTTCGCCTTGATAATGGTCGCAATAGCGACGAAAAGGAGCATCATTGATACGCCCGTGACGATATCGGGATTCATCATCGGAATGTTGGTGATCGAGGTAATTGCGCCCTTTACCGCCTTTCGCTTCATGTGATGCAGACCGAGTGCGGCAAAGGTGCCGATAACGGTTGCGATAAGCGAGGAGAGCACTGCGAGAATAAGGGAATTTTTAAGTGCGGTCAACGCCTGCTCGTCATTAAACAGCTCCTTATACCAGGTAAGGGAAAATCCCGTAAACTCGTTAAGCGAGCCTGCCTCATTAAAGGAAAAGACGATAAGAACGAGAATCGGTGCGTAGAGGATCGCAAAAATGAGGAAGATATAACCGCTTGAAAGAAATTTTTTCATACTATTATACCTCCGTCATCGTCGGAGAACTTATTCATGATTCCGACGGAGATGATGATGAGTACCATCATAACGAGCGAAACGGCAGCACCGACGTTGTAGGTGCTTGTGTTTTTAAAGAGTCGCTCAATGGTATCGCCGACAAGGTCGATCTTGCCTGCGCCGAGCTTTTGCGAAATATAGAATGTTGAGATCGACGGCACGAATACCATCGTAACTCCCGAAATAACGCCCGAAACGGTAAGGGGCATAATGACCTTCGTCATTGTCTGCCAGCTGTTACAGCCAAGGTCTGCCGCCGCCTCGATATATCTCTTGTCGAGCTTCGTCATAGTTGTGAAGATCGGGAGAACCATATAGGGCAGGAAGTCGTATACCATACCGAGAATAACGCCGAAATCGGATCCGACGATATAAAGCTTGTCAAATCCAAGCTTTTCGAGAAGCGCATTGAGCAGACCGCCGTTATCGAGAAGTGCCATAAGGGCGTAGGTTCTGATAAGGAGGTTGCACCACATCGGGAGCATTATAAGCACCATGAGCATCTTTCTCGTTCTCGGTGATGCCTTCGACATAAAATATGCAAGCGGATAGCCGATAATAAGGCAGATAACCGTTGCGATCAAAGCAAAGGCGATCGAAAGGATAAAGACGTTTGAATATTCCGAAAGACCGAGAATATTCTCAAAGGTAAAGCGGCCCTTTTCGTCGGTGAAGGCGAAATAGAGTACGAAAAGCATGGGGGCGACGATGAACATCACCATCCAGACGATATGGGGTGCCGCCGCCATACGCTGGAAAATGCTTTTGCGCTTCATCCTGCGGTTTCCTCCGAGTCGCTTTCGTCCTCATCCTCGGAATCGGGATCGAAGGTCGGATCGGACATATGCTCCATTTCCTCAGAGAAGGTCGAGTAGTCTCCGAACATACCGGAGAACTCGGATTTCTTCATAACGTGAATTGCATCAGGCTCGATGTAGAGGCCGATAGATGCTCCGTTTTCAACGTAGTCGGTGGTCTGGATCATCCACTTGAAGCCGCCGATGTCAACTATGATCTCATAGTGAACGCCCTTAAAGGTGACGCTTGTAACAACGCCGGTGAGCATTCCTTGCTCCACCGACACGACGTCAACGTCCTCGGGACGGACGACGATATCGACAGGCTCGTTCTTTTCGAAGCCGGTATCAAGGCAGCGGAACTTCTTGCCCGAGAAGGAAACGAGATAGTCCTCGTGCATAACTCCGTCAACGATGTTACTTTCGCCGATAAAGTCGGCAACGAATGCGTTTTCAGGCTCGTTGTAGATATCCTGCGGAGAGCCGATCTGCTGGATCTCGCCGTTGTCCATTACGACAACGGTATCGGACATCGAAAGCGCCTCCTCCTGGTCGTGAGTGACGTAGACGAAGGTGATGCCTGTTCTTTGCTGAATGTTTTTAAGCTCCATCTGCATGTCCTTGCGGAGCTTCAGGTCAAGAGCGCCAAGCGGCTCGTCAAGGAGCAGAACGCGAGGCTCGTTTATAAGAGCGCGTGCGATGGCAACTCTCTGCTGCTGACCGCCCGAGAGGGTAGAGTTGCTTCTTCTTTCAAAGCCCTTAAGGTTGACGATCTCAAGCATTTTAAGGACTTTTTCGTGCAGCTCCTTCTTGTTCATCTTGCGAAGACGGGGGCCGAATGCAATATTTTCATATACATTGAGATGAGGGAAAAGGGCGTACTTCTGAAAGACCGTATTTACCGGTCTTTCGTAAGGGGGAACGTCCTTGACGTCCTTGCCGTCGAAATAGACGTGTCCGTCATCGGGGGTTTCGAAGCCGCCGATTATGCGGAGCGTCGTCGTTTTACCGCAGCCGGATGGGCCGAGCAGGGTAATAAATTCCTTATCCCGAATGTCAAGATTTATAGATTTCAAAATCTGTTCGCCGTCGTAGGATTTTACGACGTTTTGTAGACGAATAATAATCTCTGCATTGTGTTCCATTTTACAATTATCGACCGCCTTTCACGGGGCAAAAATACCCCTAAATAGAAATACAGCATCATTGTAACATTATGTAGAAAAAAATGCAATAGTTTTATAAAAATATCTTGAAAAACTGCGATTAACGGCGATTAACGGCGATTAGAGGCGAGTTTTTGGGGATTTTCCTTAAAATCCTCCGTTATCCTCGCTTATTCTCTGTTTTCTTGTTGTATCCGTTTTTTAAAAAGGTCGAGCAAAAAAGCGCGCAAACGATAACGAAAAGAGAGGGATCGCCGCTTCCCGAAAAGAGAAAGTAAACTGCAAATAAATAAAGAAGGATCAGTATTAAAAACGTGACTGCCAAAAGAGTCCCCTCTGCTGCCCTCGGCGAGAAAAAGAGCGATAAAAAGCCCCTTAAAACCGTTCCGCCGTCAAGACCGTTTATCGGCATCAGATTTATCAAAGCAAGCCCAAGATTGCAGGCGCAGAAAAAGTCACCGAGCGAGAAAAATATGCCGAAAAGAAGCAGAATAAGGTTAAAAATCGGCCCTGAAAGCGCTATAAAAATGTCGGATTTATAGGATCTCAGACCGTTTGACAGCACCATGTCTGCACCAAACGGATAAATTGTGATCTTGCTTGGCTCAATATGACAAAGCCTTGCCGCAAAATAATGCCCAAGCTCGTGAATGAGGGCGCATCCGAGCGTAATTAACCCCTCGTATCCTGCGCCGCATAGTGAGAGAATTATAAGAAAGATCACCGTCGACGGATGAATTGTGAATTTTCCGCTTTTGTTAAACATGCTCTTGTCACCTGTCCCTTTATGTGGTATAATTGAGTAACAGAATATTTTCAGAGGAATAAAAAATGACTGATAAAACGCTTGGACTTTATATCCACTTTCCCTTTTGCCAAAGCAAATGTCCCTATTGCGACTTTTATTCGATAACCGATCCGTCCTGTGCCGACAGATACGTAAACGCCCTGATCCTTCAGATGCAGGACTATTCAAAGGCGGCATCACGCCACGACGTTGATACGGTTTTCTTCGGCGGCGGTACGCCCTCTATGATGTCTACCAAGCAGCTGCTTCGTGTTATAGACGGAATTTACGATAATTTTAACGTGTGCAGCGATGCGGAATTTACGATCGAGGCAAACCCCGCAACGCTGAAAACCGCCTCGCTTCGTAAGCTTCGCCGCGCGGGAATAAACCGCCTCAGCATCGGTCTGCAAAGCACGAATAACGACGAGCTTCGCGCCCTCGGAAGAATACATACCTACGAGGATTTTCTTGAAAGCTTCAAGATTGCCCGTAAGGCGGGATTTGACAATATAAGCGTTGACTTAATGTACGGCATTCCGAATCAAACGCCGTCAAGCTTTGCCGAAACGCTCCGCAAGGTAACGGCGCTCGGCCCCGAGCATATCTCGGTCTACGGTCTTATAATCGAGGACGGCACGCCTTTTGGCGAAAAAAAGGACAGCCTCGTTCTTCCCGATGAGGATGCGGAGTGCAAAATGTATTTTGATGCCGTTGAATATCTGTCAAGCCGTGGCTATGACCAGTATGAGATAAGCAATTTCTCAAAGCCTGCGCATCAGTGCGTGCATAATCTCCGCTACTGGAACTGCGAGGAATATATCGGCTTTGGCCCCGGCGCACATTCCTATTTCGGAAACCGCCGCTTCGCATATAAGAAAGATATCTCAGACTATGTGAGAAGCATGGAGGAGCCGGGCAGCATAGCTGATGCCTTGAGCGAGGATTATGAGGTCAAGGACAGCGAGCGCATCGGGGAATACGTAATGCTCCGTATGCGACTGAACGAGGGCGTTGATACGGAATTTTTCGCTGCTGAATTCGGCGTGGATTTCGAACGACTCTTTGGTAAATATCTCGCAAAATACGAGAAAAACGGCTTCGTTTGCAAAAAAGACAGAAGCTGGGCGTTCACGCCCAAGGGAATGTACGTTTCAAATTACATTCTTTCGTCAATGTTCGATTTCGACAGCGGTATTCTGACGGGTATTGCAAACGGAACGGATAAATAACCATTCAAGGGACGGCGTTGCCGTCCCTTTTGTTGTGTCGAGAGTGCCTCCTATACTGCGGCAATGCAGGCGTAGAGAGCGTCCCTTATCCGAGGATAAATCAGCTCGGCGTCGGTAATCGGAAGGGGATTGACGCCCTTGCCGCATTCAATAGTAAATCCGGGCAGAGAATATTCCTTGATAAACCAATCCTTCAGCCCTCCGAATGCGGCGCTTCCCGACGGCTCGGATAGGGCATACCCGGTAAGAGAGGCAAGCTGCCTTACAATTTTCTCACCATTTTCGGGTACGATCCCGCCGTAATCGTAATAAATTTCCTCGCCCTGCGTGTGAAGTGCGACAAGCAGATCAATTCCCCTTGCACGGATAAAGCCGCACAGGGCGGCGCTTTCAGGCTCCGATTCGGGATATTCTCCCGAAAAAAGCGTTGCGCCGGGCGAAATTCCGTGCTGACGCTCGTATTCCTTATATTCGTAAAAGCCTGCATCATAATTGTGATTAAGGTCAACCCCACGTCCGTTTGCCTGCCAGCGAGAATAATCGCCGCCGCTCATTGCCGTCAGTCTGTCGGTCAGGGGATTCAGTTCGTCCTTGCCGTGAATATGAAGCTCAACGCCGTCGGGATTCAGCATCGGAACAATATATAGCGTGCGACCGTCAAGAAGCCGCCCGGTTTCCTCTCTCATCTCTCCAAGCTCTGAAAGAAAATCAAGAAGCAGGGCGGTCGTTATATGCTCCATAGCGTGGTGAGTCCCAACGAAAAGAACAGCCCGACTTCCTTCTCCGACCGAGATCAAAGGAAGCTCCCGCCCGACAAGCGAATGTCCGATAACGCTCAGCGAAAATTGATATTTTCGGCAAAGTATGTCGAGCTCTGCCATCATAGTTGAGTAATCAAGCCCATTATTTCTCATAAGCTCCTCCAAAAATCTTTTTTTAAGATTATGAAAAAACGGGCTTGTATTATGAAGCATCCACCGTATCAAAAATCGGCAAAATGTATAAATCTTTGCCGCCGATAACGGTAAATTTTTCCCATAAAAAATCAAACTTTTCTTTTTGCTCTTATTGATTTTAATTCGCTCGTATGTTATACTGTGTTATAATGAAAAATTTTGTTAATTTGTGAGGAAAAAGCAATGGTTGAAGAAATACTCCGCTATCTGACTGAACAGGATCCCGAGCTTGGAAAGGCGATCGAGGCCGAGTACGAGCGTCAGTGCGACGGAATCGAGCTTATCGCATCTGAGAACTTCGTTTCCCCCGCAGTAATGGCTGCGGCAGGAACGATTCTTACGAATAAGTATGCAGAGGGCTATCCGGGAAAGCGCTACTACGGCGGCTGTGAAAAGGTCGACGTCGTTGAGGATATCGCGCGCGAAAGAGCAAAGAAGCTCTTTGGTGCAGAGCACGCAAACGTCCAGCCTCATAGTGGCTCGCAGGCAAACACCGCAGTCTACGTTGCTCTCCTTCAGGCAGGCGACACCGTAATGGGCATGTCCCTTGCCGACGGCGGACACCTCACTCACGGAAGCCCGGTAAATATCTCCGGTCTTTATTATAACTTCGTTTCCTACGGCGTTGATCCTGTTACTCACCTTATCGATTACGATAAGCTTGAAGAACAGGCAATGGAGGTTAAGCCGAAGCTTATCGTAGCCGGTGCATCTGCTTATCCCCGTGTTATCGACTTCGAGAGAATGTCAGAGATCGCAAAGAAGTGCGGCGCATACCTTATGGTAGATATGGCGCACATCGCAGGTCTTGTTGCGGCAGGACTTCATCCCAACCCCGTTCCCTACGCAGACGTAGTTACGACAACCACTCACAAAACACTTCGCGGCCCTCGCGGAGGACTTATCCTCTGCCGTGAGGAGCTTGCAAAGAAGATAGATAAGGCGATCTTCCCCGGAATCCAGGGCGGCCCCCTCCTTCACATTATCGCGGCAAAGGCAGCCTGCTTCGGCGAGGCGCTTCGTCCCGAGTTCAAGGAGTATCAGGAGCAGATCGTCAAGAACGCAAAGGTTCTCGCAGATACGCTTGTTAAGGAAGGCTTCGACCTTGTTTCGGGCGGCACCGATAACCACCTTATGCTCGTTGACCTCCGCAACTTTGACGTAACGGGCAAGGAGATGGAGCGTCGCCTCGATGAAGTACACATCACGGCAAACAAGAACGCCATCCCGAACGATCCTCAGAGCCCCTTCATTACGAGCGGAATCCGCATCGGAACTCCCGCCGCAACGACGAGAGGCTTAAAGGAAGAGGATATGGTAATAATCGGTAAGCTCATCAAGCTTGTCGCCTCCGACTTTGAAAACTCCGCCGAGTATATCAGAAGCGAAGTCAAGAAGCTTTGCGAAAAATATCCCCTCTATTAAAAATAAAGCTCCGTTTTCCCCCGAAAACGGAGCTTTTTGGAGAGGATTTACCATTAACATAAGGCGATCCTTGAACGCAGACTTGCCTTCCCCTTGGGGAAGGTGGCGGCGAAGCCGCCGGATGAGGTCAGGACGCGAAGCGTCCGTGTGATAAAGCAATGTAACATCGTTTCCAATCGGGGCGTCGAGGACGTCGCCCCCTACAATAATGCGGGAGCCATAATTGAATTTGGCAAAAATCTCGCAATTTTTATTCTGAAGGGAAAAATATGACAACTTCAAAATGGATATGGGCGAATGATGCAGGAAAGCCCGACGAATACGCCGATTTTAAGGCGGATTTTGAATATAGCGGCGGCTCTCTTGAGCTTGAAATTTCCGCTGACACCGACTATTCGGTGTATCTTAACGGCGCTCTTGCCGCCTTCGGACAGTATCCCGATTATCCCGATCGCAAAATTTACGATAAGGTCGATCTCACCCCCTATGCAAGAGAGGGCAAAAACGACCTTTACATAGTCGGATATCATTGCGGCGAGCATTTTTCGACACATATTGCACGTCCTGCCGGCATCCGCTTTGAGCTTCTCAATAACGGTAAAGCGATCCTCGTGTCTAACGAGAATATCGAGTCGCGCATCGATCCGTATTACATCTCCCACGTTGAGAGCAAAATAACGAATCAGCTCGGCTTCACCTTCGCTTACGATATGAATGCG
>JAZNXR010000118.1:0-26578 GCA_045593985.1 Eubacteriales bacterium | reverse complement strand
CAAATTGACAGAATAAAGACCGCCGATCGGCGGTCTTTATTTGTTGCGCGGGTAGAGCGAAGGAAACCGGATGCGGCGTTCCGAAGGAATGTAGCATTGTTTTTTATGCGGACAGTCGGGGACGCCTGTCCCTACAATGACGTGCCAAAGCTCCGCCACGCCGTCTTGCCTTCCCCTGAGGGGAAGGTGTCTTGCGAAGCAAGACGGATGAGGTAGGTTGCGAAGCAACCGTGTTCCGAAGGAATGTAACATTGTTTTTTTGCGGACAGTCGGGGACGCCTGTCCCTACCGCACAAATTTCAAGCGTTTCCCGGTAGGGGGCGGCGCCTCGACGCCCCGTTACAAAGGAATGCAACATTGTTTTTTTGCGGGCTGTCGTGGGCGCCAGCCCCTACCGCACAACTTTCAAACGCTTCTCGGTAGGGGGCGGCGCCTTCGACGCCCCGTTCCAAAGGTGATGTAACACCTCTTATGTGCGGGCGACCACCGGTCGCCCCCCTGCGTTGAGCGCCCCAAAGCAGCATCCCGATGCTTTGGAGCCACAATAAAAATTCAATTTTTTTAAAAAATATTTGCGTCTCTTGCGAAAAACCGAAAAAGTCGGTGTTATTATCTACAAACAGATACAGAGCGCGGGACCAAGGGTTGGTTTGCGTTTTATGTCTGTTGAGGGAAGAATGCATTTTTGTTGTTTTGGGTGCATAGCTTCCCGAAGTTTAGTTTTCATTTTTTAACTCCTTTTTCTTTTAGGTCAATTACCTCCTAGATTGACCGCATTCACTTTATGTGAAGGGTAACGGCTGCGCCTACCTTTCTGCGCAGCCGTTATTCCAAAAAAATTTTTCCGTTTTTGCGAAAAACGGAAAATTCAGGTGTTATTACCTGTACACAGAGACAAAAGGAAGCACGAAGCTATTTCGTGCGACGTTTAAATCTGTACGGAAGGCAAACTTTTAATTGTGTGTGTACTTTTAATTGCATATTTCATTGCATAAACCTCCTAAATTTGTAAAATTCTCCTTTCTTTCTTTCTTTTAAAAACTCCTTCAAAAAATCTCCTTTTAAAAAATCGACTGCAAACGCCTTCCTTGCAGTCGATTTTTTTTGAAAAAAAGGGGACATTTTTGCGAAAATATAATAAAATGAAGGTTATGATAAACAAATACGATCAGGAGAATAAAAATGTCAAACAAATGTAGATTATTTTCAATACTCGGAGACTCAATCAGCACCTTTGAGGGCTGCAGCGAGCCGAAGGATGCGGCGTTTTACGATAGCGGTCACAAAATTGCATCAGGCATTTTGACGCCGTCTGACACGTGGTGGGGACTGGTTATTGAGCATTTCGGCGGCAAGCTGTTAGTTAACAATTCCTTTTCCGGCAGCACGGTCTGCTACGATCCGCAATATCTGATAGAGTCCTACGCTTGCAGTGACGAGCGAACCTCGTCGCTTGGCAAAAACGGAGAACTACCCGACGTAATTATCGTTTACATGGGAACGAACGATTGGGGACGAGGAATCAGAATTTATAAGGGAGAGGGAGTGAATGTAGATAATCACGCCACGCTCTTTGCTCCTGCCTATAAATTGATGCTCGAAAAGCTGAAAAGGAATTATCCCGATGCCGAAATATGGTGTGTGACGTTAGGTGTCAGCCGATGGTCGGCGGAAAAGAGCTTTTCCTTTCCTTATTATTACGGCGGACGGCATATATCGGAATATTGCGATGCAATAATATCCTGCGCCGAGGAATGTGGCTGTAACACGGTTGACTTGTATCATGACTGCGAAGCGTATGACACGCTTGACGGTATGCATCCGAATTCAAGCGGCATGAAAACGATAGCGGAGTGCGTTATAAAGGGAATGTCCTGACGATGACATTTAATGCCAACATCGCAGTATTGACAAATATTTTTATATTTAGTATAATCGTTATGTCGAAATATGTCGCAGCCTATCTATAACTGCAGATTTTCGATAAATACTTTTGAGCCAAAGAGGAGAAACAAAATGGACAGCGAGTTTATTCGCCGAAAAGAGCGTCAGATGAAAAAAGAAAACGCCATTTCCGTTATCAAAAAGCTTGCGGTGGGCATATCTGTCATATTGATGGTCGGCGTATCTGCTTACGGCTTTTTGCTTTGCCTCATGACGCTTATATAAATAATACGGAGGATCAACAATGAAAAGAAAAATACTGTTCATCACCGGCACCGTTATTGCCCTTATCGCTATTGCCATAATGCTGGCGTTCGCTTTTGGAGGAAAGGACGAGCCTGTTCCCCAGCCCGAGCCCAATAATCTTGCGGGAACCTGGGAGGTCGTTGAAATCATAGACAATGACAAGCCCATGTTCCTTGACGGTCAGTTTATGACGTTCACCGAGAGCGAGGCAAAGAGCTACAAGGACGGAAGCAAGGAGCCCTTCGCTACGAGCAGCTATAAGCTCACGGGCAACACTCTCAAGCTTCCCGATATAGGCAGAGAATATACCGTTACTATCGATACCGAAAACTATATCCGTCTTTACGAATCGCCTACAAGATGGATGGTGCTTATCAGATACCCGAACAGCGATTTAAGCCCCGTTGCCCCTGACCGTGATAATCTCAAGGGCAAGTGGAACGTGCTTTATAAGGCAAGCGGCCCCGTTTCCGAGGTGCTTGAATTTACCGACGATACGCTGAACGATTATAGAAACGGTGCGACAACTCCGGACGCATCGTCGCCTTATTCCTGGAAAAACGATAATACCATTTTTGCCGAAAGATGGAACAAGGAATTTGAATATCACTATGTATCGGAATCGGTGATAATGTTTATTGAGGTCGACACCGGCTATATTTGGGAGCTTGAGCGCATTAAATAAGATAAAACGAAGGTTAGATCAGTCACATGTTTAAGATATTACTTAAATACAAGTGGTATATTGCATTTATTTTTGCATTAATGATCATCGAACCAACGATAAATTCCGTGCTGAATTTCTGGCTGCAGAGAATTTTTAATTCTGCAAAGCCCGGAGCAAGCGAGATAACGGCGTTAAGATTTCTTACCGCGGGCTTTTTGCTTTGGGTTTTAAAGAGAATCGTTATATTCAGCTCGGGTGTGCTGAAGGATCGATTTATTTGTAACGCAAAACAGGATCTGAAGCATAAGATTTTCGTTCGTCTTTTTAATCTCGATACGTCAAACATTTCGGATACCGCATCAAGCGGAGAATATATCTCCGTTTTCACGAACGATATCGCGCTTCTTGAGCAAAGATTTCTTAATCAGGTCATAAGCCTGATCTCGGGCTTCTTCTCGCTTGCGATACTCGGCACGTCCTTTATTGCGATGAATGCGAAGCTGGCGTATGCGATTATCGGCTTTGGCGTTGTTTCGATGTTTGTTCCTTTTGCATTCTCTCGCAAGCTGAACGAGAGAAATATGACTTATTCCCGTAACGTCTCAAAATTCACGCAAAAGCTCAAGGAGTATTTCGTCGCATATCCGACGATAAAAAATTACTCCATCGAGGAGCAGATTGCAAATAAATTCAACGAAAAGAATCAAGAGACAGAGGACTCAAAATTCGAGGCAGATTATACGATTTCGCTCGCAAACAACGTGGGAGCCTTGCTCTCGTGGTTTATGCAGTTTATCGGCGTCGGACTCGGTATAATCCTCGTTATCAGAGGAGAAATTCTTGTCGGAACGGTTATAGCTTCCCAGTCATTTGCAAGTGATCTGGCGCTTCCGCTTCAGAATATTATATTTAATATCAATTCGATTCGTTCCGTTAAGGATATCGTTAAAAAGCTCGAAACGCTTTCGAACGAGCAGGAAAATAAGCAGGCGCAAGCGGATAAGCCAATTCCCGCACTTGAGAAAGTCGCTGAAGCGGTAGAGGGAAGCGTGATCTTTGACGATTTGAGTCTTGAGCTTGGCGGAAAAACGATCATAGATCATTTTTCGTACAGCTTCCTGCCCGGCAAAAAGTATCTGATCGTTGGACTAAACGGCGCAGGCAAAAGCTCCCTTTTCAAGGCGCTTAAAAAGTGGTATAATAACTGCACGGGCGCAATTTACGTCGGTGGAAAACCGATTTCCGAATTGGACGGCGAGGAGCTTAGCAAGTACGTTTCCTATTTGAACGAGAACGTATCGCTTTTCTCCGGCTCAATAAGGGAAAATATCTCCCTTTTCCGAGAGTATGACCAGGACGATTTTGATAAAGCGATTTCCGACGCACACGTTGGGCTTGATATGGATAGAGAAATTGCCGACGAGGGACGTAATATTTCAAGCGGAGAGCAGCGAAGAATAGAAATCGCAAGAAGCCTGATCGATTCGGTTAACGTGCTTGTCTTTGACGAGGTCGTGTCGACCTTGGATATCGAAACCGCCTACGAAATAGAAAAATTGGCTCTTGGATTTGAGGACAAAACGGTCGTCTTTATATCGCATAATTTCTCGGGCAAGCTCATTCAGGAGTATGACGAGATCCTCGTTATGGGAGGCGGCAAACTGATATCTCACGGGCCGTATGAAAAGCTGATAACGGACTGCGAATATTTCAAGAAAATCTGCGAGATCAAATTCGGCACAGAAGTAAAATAAGCGCTTTAACAGAATTATAAAAGCCATGAGGCATTATGCCCCATGGCTTTTTTATATAACCGGAAAAGGTTACTCGGTGAACAATAATCAGATGACATCGAGAGTCAGAGGATATGAAGGACGTCGTCTTGCCTCGCCCTTTGGGAGAGGTGACTCTAACCTCGTTTTTGTGCGGGGCGTCGAGGACGTCGCCCCCTACAAATAACGTACCGAAGCATCGGGACGTTATCTTGCCTTCCCCTGAGGGGAAGGTGTCTTGCGAAGCAAGACGGATGAGGTAGGTTGCGAAGCAACCGTATGCAAAGGTGATGTAACACCGCTTATGTGCGGGCTGTCGTGGGCGCCAGCCCCTACCGCACAACTTTCAAACGCTTCTCGGTAGGGGGCGGCGCCTCGACGCCCCGTTCCGTAGTAATGTAACATCGTTTTGGTGCGGCGGGAGCAAGCCCCCGCCCTACGCCCTCTCAGTCGATTTCATCGCCAGCTCCCCCAAAGGGGGAGCCAACAGCGCAGCGAAGCATCGGGACTTTATCACCCGAAAATATTTTTTCTTTTGCGAAAAACGGTAGAAACCGGCGTTATTACATTTGCTCAATGAAAAAGAAAAAATATGAAAGGTAGGAAAAATAAGATGACAAGAGCAAAAACACAGATGGAATCGCTGTCGGATCAGTATCTGCTTCGCAAGAATCAGATATATCTTTTCGGCGTGATCGACACCGCAATGGCGGCGAGGGTGATTCCGCAGATGCACTACATCGAACAGAAGATGATTGACGAGAACCTGCCTAAGGAGGAACGTGTGTTGACGTTGCTCATTAACAGCCCGGGAGGGTCTGTTACGGATGGACTTGCAATTTACGACACCATCAATATGCTCGAGTGTAAGGTGAGGACGATCTGCGTAGGGCTTGCAGCCTCTATGGGAGCGTTCCTACTGTCCTCGGGAAGCAAGGGAATGAGGCTGGCGCTGCCAAACAGCGATATACTTATCCATCAGCCCTTGGGAGGCGCGCAGGGACAGGCCTCCGACATTATCCTTGCGGCAAGACATATTGAACATACAAGAAGGTCCCTTAACAACATACTCGCAATGAATACAGGTAACACCGTAAAGCAGATTGCAAAGGATACCGACAGAGACTATACTATGACGGCAGAGGAGGCAAAGGCTTACGGACTGATAGACCATATTCTTATCCCGAGTGCAATCAAAGCAAAGGAGTGATGATGCATGCAAAATGCAATTAGCTATCTCATAGAACCGTTTTTGACACAGTTTTTCCTTGTCGATGCGATGTGTGACGGCTTTATCGACAAGGAAAAGAGACGTGAGATCTTCGACGATCTCGCAAGGGTTTTCTGCGTTCCGATGAACGAGGAGACCGAGCGTTACTATACCGAGTTAAACTCCGAGCAGTATAAGAGCGTCGTCGATTACGCCTCTTATGAAAGACTCTGCAGAACGATAGAGTTTGCAGAGGCAAGCGGCCAGGACGTCGGGCTTACCGATACCGACCGTGTGATCCTCGCCCAGAAAAGAAAGGCGATGCTCGTGAAATCGGAGCTTTTCAAGCGTGGCAAGAACCTCACGAAGGAGATTATTGCCGACACGCTTCTTAATACCGCAATGAACGGCAACGTCGATGCAATGAGCACGCTTTCCTATATGGAATACAACGGAATATGCGTCTGCAAGGACAGAAGAAGCGCCGTAAAGCGTCTTGCTCTCTGCGCAAAATGGAATAACCTTTTCGGAAACCTGATGGGTATTGCCTACGACGGCAAAAACCGTGACGATTACTTCGATACCCTCTTTACCGTGCTGAAAAGCGCAAATCAGAAGGAGGTATTCGAATACCTCTGTCAGTGTCGCTCCTATGAACGCACCTGCAAAAAGAAGCCGATTGCGAAGATAATCGAAAAGGCGTTCGGGCTGAACATCATAGCCCGTGGCTCCTACGACCGCATTTTTGCAAAGGCCGCCTTCTCCGAGCTGATTTCGGCGGAGGACAAGGAAAAGCTCCTTCTGAATAAAAGGAAGGATGCGATCGCCGGCCTTTCCGAAATGCCCTTCGACGTCGACCGAAGCGGATGCCTCGACTTCGACGAGAAAAGGGCTTCTGATATGGTGCTCGAAAGAAACGGGGAGCTGCACGAGATCCTCTGTGCGCTTTCTCCCGCATTCGGCAGCCAGCCCTCGCTCTATCGCACCGTTTTGATTGCGGGTGACGACGACTACGTTTCCGATATGTACGTCGAGTCGCTGAAAAACGGCTTCGGCAAGGACGGCAGCGTCATAGAAATTGACGCAGGCACCCTTTCGATGCAGGACTTCGCTCCCGCAAAGGAGAACTTCATTCTCCGCGGCTTGTCGGAAACTAAAAAATCACATACCGTGTTCCTCATCAAGAACTGTCACGAAATCGGTGAAAGTGAGCTGAACGAGCTTATCAAGCTTCTCGATTACGAATATCGCCGCAAGTTCAAGCTTCTTGATCCTGCCGTGTCGCTTGACCTGTCGGACACGAAGCTCGTGCTTTTCGCTTCGGAATACAACGAAAGCGTAAGACGGCTTGCCGAGGATTGCGACATAATCAGAACGAAGCGTGTAAGCGAAAGCGAAAAGCGCACCGTGATTGATTCGACCTTCAGAGCTCGCTCGAAGTCCTACGGCTGCGGCAAGGTCAAGATCGACGATGACTGTCGGGATTATCTTGCTCCCTTCCGAACGGAGCAGATCGTTCGCTTGATCGAGGGCGCTCTGAAAAAGGCGGCTTACGAGCACGAAACGGTAATTACGGCTGAGGCGCTTGAAACGATATCCGCACAACAGAATATTTACAGCGGCAGACGAGAATTCGGCTACTTAGGAGGTTGCAACGATGAAGAAAATTGAACTGTTTCGCGACTACGAAAATGCCAAGCTTTCAACTATAACTGAATACATGGCGTCTCATTCGGAAAAGACCTATGACTTTGATGCGCTTCCCGGTAGCGAGGTCGACGGGATACCGATATGCGTTGTCAGGGACGGAGAGGGAAAATTAAGGACGACCTTTATCCCCGACACGCACCTGCTCGCAATCGGTGCTACCCGAAGTGGCAAGACCACGGGCTACGTCATTCCGACGCTGAACGTTCTTTTGAATAAGAAAAACAAGCCCAGCCTTGTCATAAGCGATCCCAAGCAGGAGCTTTACAGAAGCAACGTGAAGAAGTTTGAAAAGAACGGCTACCGTGTTATCGTGGTCGACTTCACAAACTATCTTCACAGCGACTGCTGGAATCCGCTGACGAAGTTCTACCGTCTTTATCAAAAATATCTCGAGGTCGAATCTCTCGTCACCGTCGTAGAAACGAAGGACGGGCCGAGAAACGAGTTCTGCGGCGTCATTTACGATAGCCAGAAGAAGCTCGACGCCGCAATCAACGAGATGAGGGAGCGTTACTTCGATGAGGTTGAAAAGGGAATAACCTCGCTTTCCCATTCCGTTATTCCCGGAATAAACACGAAGGATCCCTTCTGGGACGACTCGGCAAGAGACCTTCTCGTTGCCGTGCTGTACGGTATGCTGGAGGACAGCGCATCGGGAATAATCACCGAGCACACCTTCTCCTTTGACACCGTGCTTCGCATCGTTGACGCCTTTACGGATTCTGAAAAGGATTACGACGGAGGATACTTTACCCGCCGTCCCCTCGAAAGCTCAAAGGCGCATCAGCTCGCAAGAAAGTGTATAATCGAGCAGGCAACGACTACAAGACGCTGCATTACCTCCGAGTTCATGTCAAAAATAAATAAGTTCCGAGACACCGCCGTTCGTCGGATCACCTGCACGAACACCTTCGAGATGAGCGAGCTTGACGACGGTCAGCCGACTGTAATTTTCGTCTCCTACAAGGACGAGGAAAGCCTCCACTACGAGGTTATCAGTATGTTCTTAACGAATCTCTACACCGAGCTGATCGCAGTTGCGAGAAGAAAGGGCACAAGGCTCAGCCGCCCCTTCTATTTCCTTCTCGACGAATTCGGAAACCTTCCGAGGTTCAACGACTTCGATAAGGTAATTTCCGCCTGCGCAGGCAGAAATATATGGTTTCTGCTCATTCTCCAGTCCTATGCCCAGCTAAACAACGTCTACGGCAAGGAAACGGCGGAAATTATCAAGGACAATCTGAATACGCACGTCTTTTTCGGTACAAACAATCCCGAAACCAAGCGTGAATTCTCCGAGGAATGTGGGAAAAAGACGATTATCGCTCCGACCTCTGCCTTAAACGGCTCTGGTGAGACGATCGAACGCTACGACAAAGACACCGTGGCGCTCGTTCCGGTAAGCGCCTTGACGCATATCGCTCCCGGTGAATGTATCGTAACGCAAATGCGTGAGGACGTTTTGTGGTCGAGATTCGAGCGTAGCTACACCTGCCCCGAATTTGTCTCCGAGGAGGCAGATCCGAATGAACGGAAAAACGGCATTGACTTTTCCGACAGCAAGTATATCTATGCTCCTAAAAAAAGTGAAGTCAAAAAAGACACTCTTGAAGAGCTCTTCGATTTTTGAGGTGTAATATGCATAGCGCAAATATTTTTACAATTCAAAAGAAGCTGGCAGCCCAAAGCGCTGTCAGCATCCCTTGGATACAAAATGAATACGGGCTTTCCTATTCCGAAGCAAAAGCCTTTCTTCGCAGATTGGCATATCGGGGATGGGTAAAGGATGAGGCAGACGGTATATCGTATCCGATCATAAAGGAAAACCTGAAGCTCAGAGCGATCAGGCGTGACGAGGTGGATAAGCTGATCGACGTAATAACGCCAAACTGCCATTCGGCGCTTGCCTGCATCGGGAAGAACGGTGCGGCAAACATGAGGCTGATCGAGCTTAATGTCAGCGGCATTGACGATGATGCCGAGATTGAGATCAAAACGCTTTTGGAAAACGATCTGATATATGAGTACGGGGGTAAGTATTATAGCTGCGTTTCGAAGAAGGTCATAAGCGTTCTCGGTGAAATGACGAGAAGAACTCGCTTGATGATCCGAAGCCGAACGATTCACGATGAGGAATCACGCGAGGAGCTGAAAAGGCTTTTTGATCCGCTCTTCGATGAAGATGAATAACCTCATTTGATAATATCGTCAAAGAAAAATGAAGCGACCGTGTGAGAATCACACGGTCGCTCTGTTGTCAAATCGTTTTGGGCGGCGGGAGCAAGCCCCCGCCCTACGAATAACGTGCCGAAGCACCGAGACGTTGTCTTGCCTTCCCCTTGGGGAAGGTGGTGGATGAGGTGCCCCAAGGGGATGTAACATCGTTTTCAAATGGACATACGAGGACGCCTGTCCCTACACCCTCTCAGTCGGCTTCGCCGCCAGCTCCCCCAAAGGGGGAGCCAAAGAAACATGGCGAAGTATCGGGACGCCGTCTTGCCTTCCCCTGAGGGGAAGGTGGCATTTGCGGAGCAAATGTCGGATGAGGTAGGTTGCGAAGCAACCGTGTTCCGAAGGAATGTAACATCGTTTTTATGCGGGGCGTCGAGGACGTCGCCCCCTACAAATAACGTTGCGATGCTTTGCCAAGTTGTCTTGCCTCGCCCTCCGGGAGAGGTGTCAACCGAAGGTTGACGGAGAGGGTAATTTAGTATTATTACAACGCCCTCTCACCGCTTCGCGGAGCTCCCCCAAAGGGGGAGCCAAAGAAACTTGGCAAAGCATTGCCATGTCACTTTATTATCTTCTAATTATATCCCCAACTCCGACCTCAAACGGTACCTTGAGCGAGAATTTCATAAGCGGATGGGGCGCAGAATCAATATCGTTGCCCTTTTCGTCCTTCATCTCCTCGCAGACAAACGCACGGCCGATTTTTCCGGGTGAAATGACCTCAACGGTCTCGCCCGCAACAACCTTGTTTCTTTGAATGACAGTCGCACGCCCGGTCTCGCTGTCGTAATCCGAAACGACACCGACGTACGCCTTTTCTCTTACGTAACCGACCTCCGTTACCGTTTTTGCGTCACACATCGAATCGGCAAAATAGTAGCCCGTATCGTACTCTCGGTGGCTTACGCTTTCAAGCTCGCTTAAATAGGCAGGATCGTAGACGTAATTTTCGGGAGAGGAAAGATAGGCATCTATTGCCATTCTGTACGTATTTGCACAAACAGCGGTATAGTATGCGCTCTTCATTCTGCCCTCGATCTTGAAGCTGTCGATTCCGCTTTCCATGAGCTCGGGAATGTGCTCGATCATACACATGTCCTTGCTCGACATAATAAATGTTCCGCGATCGGTCTCTGCAATGGGCAACGGCATATCGAGGCGCTTTTCCTCGGCGATCTCATAGATATTATAATTCCAACGGCAGGGCTGGGCGCACTGTCCACGATTTGCATCACGTCCCGTGAAATGGTTTGAAAGCAGGCATCTGCCGCTGTACGAAATGCACATTGAGCCGTGAATGAAGGCTTCAAGCTCAAGCTCGCTTGAGGTGTCACGGCGAAGCGCCTTGATTTCGTTCAAGGTCAGCTCCCGTGCCAGCACGACACGTCTGCATCCAAGGCGCAGATATTGCTCCGCCGCAGGAGCAGAAACAATGCTCGCTTGGGTTGAAACGTGAATATCAATATCGGGAAGAATGTCCTTCACCGTCGCAATAACTCCGAGGTCTGCGGCGATGATTGCATCAATTCCCGTGCCGTTGAGCGCATAAAGAAAGGAGCGAAGCTCGTCATATTCGTAGCCGTGAGGCATCACGTTGACGGTCAGATACGCCTTGGCACCGTAGGAGTGGGCTAAAGCGGCGCCGTCCTTTATTTCTTCGATTGTAAAATTATCCGCAGCCGAGCGCATACCGAATGCCTTGCCCGCAAAATATACCGCATCTGCGCCAAATCGAAGTGCGGCGGCAAGCTTTTCGGGATTTCCTGCAGGGAGCAACAGCTCGGGCTTGTTTTTTATCGTCATTGTCTTTACCTTTATTATATGTGTTTTACGGCACTTGGTCAGCGGAGGCACATTCGCTAAAGGAATAGCCGTATTTACCTGCCGCCGTCTTTGCCTTCGAGCCTGACGGAGAATATACCGTCAGCTTTTCGCAGCCGTGGAAGGGGTTGTCCCCCAAAGAGGTGTTTTTGGGGATAAATATTTTTTCAAGTGACGGACATTCCGAAAAACAGTAGTCGTTTATCATATCAATTCTGTCGGGAATTATAACGGTTTTCAGGGACGAGCAAGCGGAAAAGGCATATTCTCCGAGCTTCTGAACACGGACACCGAACTCGATTTTCGTTAGCTTGTCACAACCGTAGAAGGCGTATTTCGGAATTGACGAAAGGCTTGACGGAAGCTTGATCTCGGTCAAGCTCGTGCGGTAAAAGGCGTATCTTTCAATTTCCGCTACCGTGTCGGGAAGATTTATCCTTTCAAGCGCCGAATCACGGAATGCGCCTTGAGATATCAGCTCGACCTTGCTTCCGAGAAGGGCATCCGTCAGCTTTACGCAGTCCTGGAAGGCGCTTTTGCCGATGACGATTACCGAATCGGGCAGCGTGATTTTCGTAAGAGTCTCGTTTCCGAAAAAGGCGTATTCCGCAATGCTTTTTACAGGTATTCCCATAAATGCGTCAGGGACGGTGACCTCGGTGCTTGTTCCCTTGTATTGAACGATTTCCGAGTAGGTCTGATACACGTTAACGACAAAGCCGTCGGTTTCGTAATTTACCGTCACGTCCTCGTTCTTCGGCAGACCTACCGTCGATACCGGCGGCAGCGACTGATTTCCCTCATCAGGCTTTGCGCATGAAACGAGCGCCAATATAAAAATTGTCGAAAGCAATATTGAAATTATCTTTTTTGACATATCGTTTTCCTTTGGAATTATTGTAAAAACAGTATAGCACAATGCGGGGAAAATTGCAATATTTCATTTTTACCGCACCGCCTTGCCGTCTTGCCTTCCCCTTGGGGAAGGGGGACCACCGAAGGTGGTGGATGAGGTGTTCCAAAAGGAAGTAACATTGCTTTTGCGCGGGAGGAGCAAGCCCCTCCCCTACCAACGATGTGCCGAAGCTTCTCCGTGCCCTCTTACCTTCCGCAAAAAAGAACCCCACCGCGTTTGCGGTGGGGCGTGAAATACAAATCAGTTCTTGTTATCGGAGCCGAGGACGTTAACGATCTTGTGAGCGACCATTTTCTTAACCTCGTCACGGCCGACCTTGAGGTATTCTCTCGGGTCGAAAGCGGAGGGAGTCTCGGTGAATACACGTCTGATACCTGCGGTCATTGCAAGACGGATATCGGAGTCGATATTGATCTTACAAACAGCCATCTTCGCTGCCTTGCGGAGCTGCTCCTCGGGGATACCGATAGCATCGGGCATCTTACCGCCACGAGCATTGATCTCTGCTACGCACTCCTGCGCAACGGAGGAAGCGCCGTGAAGAACGATCGGGAAGCCGGGGAGACGCTTTTCAACCTCCTCGAGAATGTCGAAGCGGAGCGGAGGGGGAACGAGGATGCCGTTCTCATTTCTCGTGCACTGCTTGGGGGTGAACTTGTATGCGCCGTGGGAGGTGCCGATAGAGATAGCGAGAGAGTCAACGCCTGTTCTCGTTACGAAATCTTCAACCTCCTCGGGACGGGTGTAAGAGGACTTCTCTGCAACAACGTCGTCCTCAACGCCTGCAAGAACGCCAAGCTCGCCTTCAACGACAACGCCGTGAGCGTGAGCATATTCAACTACCTTCTTGGTAAGGGCGATGTTGTCCTCATAAGCGTGATGAGAGCCGTCGATCATAACGGAGGTAAATCCGCCGTCGATGCAAGCCTTGCAGATCTCGAAATCTGCGCCGTGGTCGAGGTGGAGAGCAACGTCGATGCCTGTGTCCTCAACTGCTGCCTTTGCAAGAGCCATAAGGTAAGCGTGCTTTGCATACTTTCTTGCGCCTGCCGAAACCTGAAGAATAACAGGGGAGTTAAGCTCGCCTGCCGCCTCGGTTATCGCCTGAACGATCTCCATGTTATTGATGTTGAAAGCGCCGACAGCATAGCCGCCCTTGTATGCTTTTTCAAACATTTTCTTTGTTGTTACAAGTGCCATATCTTTGTTTTTCCTTTCAGAAATAAATTATAAACGTCATTAAGCGAATCTTATCTCCGCATCCTCGGGGAGAAGCTCGATGCGCACGACCGAGCTTTTATACTCGGGGAAAATTTGCGTTACGAGGAAATCTTCAAGTTCGTCCGTGAGTTCGTAAACCTGAATATTAACCCAATCCTTGCCAACACCCAAAATCACGATTCCAAACTCTGACATGCGTTCTTCAAGGAGCGATTTTACGTGGTTAAGCTCATAGCTTGTGTAATTATTATAGTCGATATTGATAACCGTTTTGCTATTCATACCGTCCGCATCGGTCGTGTTGGGGCGTTTTACGAAAGAATGGGCAAAAACAAGGGCTGTACAGAACGCTGCGGAAAGGAGCAAAATCAAAAATTTCTTCATAATCAAACACCTCGCATATCGTAAAAGGGTTGGAACGTGTTTTGAAATCAAAGAGTTTTTCTAATTATCATTATACATTGATTCCAAAAAAAAATCAACCCTAAATTATGAACGGAAGGACGAAAACTTGTTTTTTCTGCGTTTTGTAGTATGACTTGTGATTTTTTGATGTTTTTTAGTGGACTTTTATCTACTTATGGTGCTGTTTTCCACGCCGGTCCCTACAACGGCGGCGTTGCCGCCTACACCTCATCCACCACCTTCGGTGGTCCCCCTTCCCCTGAGGGGAAGGCAAGACGACGTGGCGAAGCTTCGCCACGTTATTTGTAGGGGGCGACGTCCTCGACGCCCCGTTCGGAAACGATGTTACTTTGCCTTGGCACGCGGTTGCTTCGCAACCTACCTCATCCGACCGTGGCGCTGCCACTCGCACCATTCTCCCGCTGCAGAAGGTATAACGGCGGCGTTGCCGCCTACACCCTCTCCGGCACTTCGTGCCACCTGTCTCGCTGCGGCTCGGTCACGCCGCGGCTCTGACTGCCACCGGCAGTCATTCACTACCGCGTCGCCGCTTCGCTACCCTAGGGGAAGGCTAACGACGCGGCAAAAATAAAATATTGATATTTCCCCGACAATGTGATATACTGATTTTATACTCATGAAAAAGGAAAAAGAGATGACCACCGACTCCGCACGAAAAAAGCTTGAAAAGCTAAAGCCGATACTGAACGGCTGCTCGATAAAAACCGCAAGGCTCGGGCAGGAAATGCTCGGCGCAATCGCCTCGATAGGCAACAGGAAAGAGCAGGAAATTCTCGTTTTCCACGATTTCGAGTGCGGCGCGGTAACGCCCGAAGCGCTCGTGAGAGACGATGCGGCAATAATTTATATCCACGGCGGCGGCTACGTTGCAGGAGGAATCGCATACGGCAAGAGCTACGCCTCGTATCTGTCTGAGCAAACGGGGCTTATAACCTATTTCCCCGCATACCGTCTCGCTCCCGAAAACAAATGCCCCGATGCGCTCAAGGACTGTGTCAAGACCTATAAATATCTGACCGAAACGCTGTCCTACGATCCAAAGAAGATAATTATTTGCGGCGAAAGCGCAGGCGGCGGACTCATTTATGCCCTCTGTGCGGCGCTGAAAAGGCTCTCGATCCCGCTTCCGCTTGGGCTTGTCGCAATTTCTCCGTGGGTTGACCTCACCATGTCGGGCGCATCATACGAGTTCAATGCCGAAAAAGATCCCTCGATGAGCCTTGAAAGGCTTCGCTTTTTCGCCGAAAGCTATACCGACACCCCGACCGATCCTATCGCATCGCCCTTGTTCGGAGACCTGACGGATCTGCCGCCCTCCTTAATCACGGTAGGCGGTGACGAAATAATGCTGTCCGACGCAGTCTCGCTTCACGAAAAGCTGCTCTCGGTCGGATCGCCTTCCCGCTTGCATATCGAGCAGGGGCTTTGGCACGCATATCCGTTATATCACCTGACAGACGTTGATAACGGATTTATTATCGAATTCATAAAGGAGCTTCTCAAATGAAGAAAGACCTCCGCTGGATGAAGCTTGACAATGCGGCAAAGATCTATCCTGCCGCACGTCGGCGCTCTTGGACGAATGTTTTTCGTCTTTCAGTCACATATTACGATCCGATTGACACCGAGGTGCTGAAAAGCGCTTTGACAAAGGTGATCAAGCGTTTCCCGTCGGTTGCGGCCCGACTTCGCTCGGGACTTTTCTGGTATTATATCGAGGAGATCGGAAAGACGCCCGAAATTCTCCGTGAGGAGGATTATCCGATAAACAGAATGCCCTTCCGTGATATAAAAAAGTGCGCCTTCCGTGTGCTTTACTATAAAAACCGTATGTCGGTTGAGATCTTCCATTCTATTACCGACGGCACGGGCGGAACGATTTTCGTCAAAAATCTCGCCGCAGAATACATTCGTCAGAAATACGGCGAAGAAGTGCCGTTTGAGGAGGGCATAGTCGACCTCGATGAAGAGCCTCGCCGTGAGGAGCTTGAGGACAGCTTCGCAAGGTATACCTCAAAGGTCAATCCCGGCTGGAAGGAGCCGAACGCTTATGCTATAAGAGGAACGCCGGAGGACGACGGCTTCATGCACGTTGTGTCGGGAATTATGAATGCCGAGGACGTTCACCGTGAGGCGAAAAAGTACGGAGTGACCGTGACGACCTTCCTTGCAGCCGTTATGATGAAAAGCATTTACGAGCATCAGAACGAGCGAGTAAAGAATCATAAGCATCTGAAGCCGATCAGAGTTTTGATCCCGGTAAATCTGCGAGCGTTTTTGCCGAGCAAAACGATGCGAAACTTCGCGCAGTATATAACCCCCGATATAGATCCTCGCCTTGGCGAATACAGCTTCGAGGAAATGGTAAACGTAATACACCATAGGATGGGAATCGACCTGAACGCAAAATATCTTTCGGCAAAATTCACGCCGAACGTTCGCTCCGAGAGGGTTAAGCTTTTGCGAATCATGCCGCTTTTCATCAAGAACTTTGCGATGAAGCTGGTGTATAACGCCGTCGGAGAGAAAAAATCGAGCATTTGCATGTCAAATCTCGGCGTTGTCAAGCTCCCCGAAAGCATGGTTAAGCATATTGAGAGAATCGATTTCGTTCTCGGCGTTCAGGCAATGTCACCCGTGAACTGCGCAACGATCACTTATAACGGAAAGCTGATCGTCAACTTCGTTCGCACGATCAAGGAGTCCGACCTCGAAAGAAATTTCTTTACTACGTTGAGAAAAATGGGAATCCGCATCCTTGTTGAGAGCAACGGAAGCGGGGAATAACCCTATTGCCCAAATGGGAAGAAAGGAAAATTATGTACTGTGTAAAATGCGGCGTTGAGCTGGCTGACAGCGAAAAGGATTGCCCGCTTTGCGGAACGCCGGTGATCTGCCCCGAGGGGCTTGTCAGAGGTGAAAAGGATAACCCCTACCCCCCTCACCCCGGTAAAATTACCGAGGGAATAAGTAAGCTCGGCGTTATGTTCATTCTGACCTTTTGCTTCGTTATTCCGCTGATAATTTGCCTTCTTGCGGATTTCAGGCTTAACGGACGGCTTAATTGGTCGGGATACGTTGCCTTTTCGCTTTTGCTTCTATATACGATTTTGGTGTTACCCTTGTGGTTTAAGAAGCCGAATCCCGTAATATTCGTGCCGTTATCCTTCTTGGCGACGGGAATTCTGCTCCTTTATATCAGTCTGAAAACAGGTGGCGGTTGGTTCTTGTCGTTTGCATTTCCGATCGTCGGCGCTACGGCTGTTATCATAACGACGGTCGTCGCCCTGACACGCTACACGAGAGGCGGCAATCCCTTTATATACGGCGGCGCAGTTATTGCCTTCGGTCTGCTCTCGATGCTTATCGAATTTCTGACCTGCGTTTCCTTCGGAATAGAAAAAATGTGGCGCTGGTCGCTCTATCCGGCAGTTCCGCTTTTCATGATCGGAGCATTCCTTATTATCGTCGGCATTTGCAGTCCGCTCCGCCGAGCACTTCGCAAAAAGTTTTTCTACTGATAATAAACGCCTTGAAAAGTGATAACAAAAAAGCACCCGATCGGGTGCTTTTTTGTTAATCAATTTTAATTATTCCTGCTCGGGAGCGCCAACAGGGCATGCGCCTGCGCAAGCACCGCACTCGATGCACTCGTCTGCATTGATTTCGTACTTGTCCTCTCCCTCGGAGATGCAGCTTACAGGACACTCGTCAGCGCAAGCGCCGCAAGCGATGCAGTCATCATTGATCTTGAATGCCATCTTATGATCCGTCCTTTCTTGGAATTAATCCAATTTGATAAAAGCATTATAGCACAACGCTTTTAATAAATCAACTGTTATTTTATATTTCCGACTTATTTTTTATCGGTTTTTTCGGTTTTTTTCTTGCTTTCGTCGCCGTTTTTCGGTTTTGACGCATCGTCACGGGCGTGCTTGCCCACGGTTTTGTGCTTTCCCTTTGCGTGTCCCTTGACGGTCAGATCGTCACGGTGATAGGGACGGAAGGTCGTCGGATCCTTGTCAAGAGCAACCTTGACAACGCCTTTAAGGGGCAGCGACTCAACAACTACGCCCTCGCCGTCAGGCGTTTCAACGATCGCATCAACCTTGGGCGTGATTGCGCTTTCGGCAAGATATGTATCGTATTCGTAGCGCAGGCAGCACATAAGACGTCCGCAAGCGCCGGAAATTTTTGCGGCGTTGAGCGAGAGATTCTGCTCCTTTGCCATTTTGATCGAAACCTGAACGAAGTCGGGAAGGAAGCTGTTACAGCAGTAGGGCCTGCCGCAGATTCCGAGACCGCCGAGAAGCTTTGCCTCGTCACGGATACCGATCTGTCGAAGCTCGATCCTGGTGCGGAATACCGATGCAAGATCCTTTACAAGATCTCTGAAATCAACTCTTTCCTCGGAGGTAAAGTAGAAAAGAAGCTTGGAATTGTCAAAGGCGTATTCGACCTCAACGAGCTTCATGTCAAGACGGCGCTCCTCGATTTTGGAGAGGCACATATTGTAAGCCTCGATCTCCTTTTCGAGATTTTCCTCATGACGGCGCTCGTCGTTGTCGGTTGCGATTCTTACCAGCTTTCGAAGCGGTAAAACGACCTCGCTTCCCGACACGGTACGCTTCGGCATTACGACGGTTGCATATTCAAGACCTCGTGCGGTCTCAACAATTACGTGTGCGCCCTCGCCGCAGTCGATATTATTCGGCTCGAAGTAGTACATCTTGCCGCCGTCTCTGAAGCGAACGCCGACAACCTCATAATAGGGCTTTTTGGCTTCGGCAGGGGCGGGTTGAACGACCTCGGGCTCCTCGGTCGGCTCCTCCTTGATAAGAGCCTCTCCGTCAAGGACATCCTTGGCGCTTTCAATTTCAAGCTCGGCGCTTTCTTCAAGCACCTCTGCTTTTTCCTCCGGCTTTGCTTTATCTCGCTTTTGTCCTTTGTTTTTATAGAATCTTCTGCGATTTTTATAATGCTTTTTGCCGTGGTTATTACCGTTATTATTTTCGTTTGGCACTTTATTTTCCGTTTCTCCGACATTTGGTATTTCCGCATCTCCGTCGGTAGAGATACGGCACGCAAAAATCCCTTGGTTTCATAAACCGCCGTCGGGAAAATCGGCGGAGTTTTTGCGGTGATAATACAGGACGCAGGTTATTGGTAAGCCTCGCCCTTTGGGTAGCGAAGCGACGACACGGTAGTGAATGACTGCCGGTGGCAGTCAGAGCCGCGTCGTGACCGAGCCGCAGCGAGACGGTGCCCCGAAGGGGCGGAGAGGGAAGAAGTCTGCGTTTTTGCCCTCTCAGTCGGCTTCGCCGCCAGCTCCCCCAAAGGGGGAGCCTCGCTCCGTCACAACACGTCAGCTAATCTGCCCGATGCGATTACCGCAGCGGTTCGGACGTTGATATTCGTAAGTGTTACGTCTTGATAAAGCTCTTCAAGAATCGAGCAAAGACGCACGAGGGTGCTTATCGAGAAATTACCCGAAAGCGTGTATGCTTCTTCACGGTCGGGATAGAAGACCGTATCTCCATCCCCACCCTTTTTTATCAGAACAAGGTCACGCAGAGCATTCAGAAGCAGCGAAAGAATAGAGCTGTAATTTTCTCTGTCGCCGCTTTCCTCGATCAGCGAAAGCTGAAGTCGGGCAACGTCCTTTTGCGCCATGAGAGCGACAATATTTTCGGCCTTTTTTATAAGCTTCGGAGTCTTTTTGTTTTTGCCATCAAGAATTGACAGCGCCCTGCCGTAGCTTCCGCCTGCTGCGCTTATTATTCTTTTGAAGGCATCGTTGTCCTTCGAATTAAGCTCGGCTGCTTTTTTTACGTTTGAAATTAACAGCTCGGCAAGCCTCTGGTCGGTAAAGACCTCGGTTTTTATCTCGGGCGCACGGGAGCGCACCGTCGGAAGAAGCTTTGACGGAGCAGATGTAAGCAGAAGGAAATACACACTGCCCGGGCCTTCTTCAAATATCTTTAAGAGCGCATTTTGCGCCTGGTCGGTCAGCTTTTCCGCTTCCTTGATTATGTAGACCTTTACGTCGAGGTCGTTTGGAAGAATATATGCGCTGTCGATTATCTGCCGAACGCTGTCAATGCCGATCGTTTTTCTGTCTTTTGTCAGACCTACGGTTATGACGTCGGGGGAGATCCCCTCGGATATTTTGCGGCAGGCAGAGCATTTTCCGCAAGGGCGATCCTCGCTTTTGCAGGCGATAGCCATGGCAAAAAGGAGCGCTGCGGTGGATTTACCGCTGCCCTCTGCGCCGCTTATCATAAAGGCGTTCGGAAATGCCTTTTTTGAAGCAAAGCCGCGAAGCGTGCTTTTCAGCGCTTCGTTACCGAAAAGTAGAGAAAGCTCCATTATAAATGCTTGAATTCCTCTACGTTAAGCACGAAGATAGTTGCGCCTCCGACGGTGACCTTCGTCATTTCACGGTTGGAGGATGCGGGAGCGCCCTTTACGATACCTGACGGAACGACCTGCTCACGCTTTGTGCAGTTTTGCGAAATAATTTCGGTCGCGCGCTCGATCTCTCCGTCCTCGACGCCGATCAGAAACGTCGAGTTTCCACTCATAAGAAAACCGCCCGTTGAAGAAATTTTTGTCACCGAAAATCCCTCGCGGCTGAGGGAGGTGCTGACGGAATGCGCGTCATCGTTATTTACAATGGCGAGTATCAGCTTCATATAATAATCTCCTTGCGGTTAAATTTCAAAATTCGGGAAAAGATATTCCCAAGTTATTATAGCAAAAAAAATCACGCTTGTAAAGAGCAAAAAAATAGCTATATTGGGAGTTGTTATGAGTTTTTTCGGCAAAAGAGACCTCGTATATTTTTTAATTATTGTCATTCTTCTTTTAAGCGTGGTGTTTTTGGGCGCCCGATGTTCCATATCGGATAAAAAATACGAAAAATACAGAGGGACGATTTTAAGCCGTGCCGTTGAATGCTCGATCCAGCTTTTGGGGGAATACGTCGAAACGGGTGATAGCCGTTTAGCGCCGTTCATCTCGTCTCGCTTAAATGAATTGCCGCTTGGCGACGAGGAGCGCGAGTCGGTAACCGAGCTTTGCTATGATATTTCGCTCTCGGACGTCGATTCTGTCGCCAAAATGCGTTCGGTTTCCTATGCAAGCGAGCTTTTTGTCGTTTTAAGCACAAACCGAAAGGAATTTTGCCGTGGCAACACAGCCGCCTTCCCGCTTTACGAAAAAGAGGTCCCGACTTTTGCACAGCCTGAGGAAAAGCCTTATTTTTCCACCGCCAAAAGAATTCTTAACGAGGCGGAGCCTCGCTCCTATTCTCGGGGGAATATTATCGGCTACCGTACCGCCAACGCTTATGCGGAGTTTGAAAACGGAGAATTCGTCCGATATCTCTGCCGCCGAGTCGGAAGCGAGCTGATTTCGGCAGACGAGGCAAAAAAGGAAGCCGAAAAATTCGCAAAGCTATACTGCGGAGGGGGCAAGGTGATAAATGAAAGCTCGGAAAAGGGCGTTTTCACCTATTATTTTGACGGTTTTTATATCGTTGTTTCGCCATACGGCGGAGTTATGAGGTATGAGGTAACGAAAAATTGATTTTCCTCTTTATTTTTTCATTATTATGTGATACAATAAATAAAAAAGTACTGTTAAGGTGAAATAATGGCAAATTACAGAGTTGGCAGAGTTAACGAAGAGCTTATGAAGGCGCTTTGTGAAATTATAAGAACGGTCAAGGATCCCCGTGTTTCGAGCGCATTCGTAAGTATTACGGCAGTAGACTGCACGCCCGATCTTAAAAATGCGAAGGTATATTTTTCCGTTATGGGCGAGCGCCGTAAAGGAGATGCTCAAAAGGGACTTGAAAATGCGACAGGCTATATCAGAACGCAGATCGCGAAGATGCTGAATCTTCGTATTACCCCCGAGCTTCGCTTCATTCCCGACGAGTCTATGAAGCACGGAGCGCATATCAGCGCACTTATGAAGCAGGTCGAAGAGGAGCTTCGTGAAGCCGATCGCCGTGCCGAGGAAGAAAATAACGAGGAATCGGAAGATAACTGATAAAAAGCATCCCAATCCCCGGGATGCTTTCTTCTATATGCAGGCATTGACATTTTGTGTTAATTGGTCTATAATGTATTTATTATTCATTCAGTTAAGCGAAAGGAGACCGAAAAATGAAAAAGCTACGAGATTTGAACGATGCGGTTCTCCTTGGCGAGGAAGGAATGTCAACTCATTCACCCCGAATTGCCGCGCGTGCGGTTTTGCGCCGCCGTGACGGAAAATATGCGCTTATGTACGCCGAAAAATTCGACCTTTATTCTCTGCCGGGCGGCGGAGTTGAAAAGGGAGAGGGGCTGATCGATGCTCTCAAGCGTGAGATCCTTGAGGAAACCGGTTGCTCATGTGACAGAATTCGTGTGCTCGGTTATGTATATGAAAACCGTGCTTGCCACGATTTCACTCAAAAATCCTTCTATTTTGCGGTCAAAACGGAAAAGCATATCGAAAAAAATCATCTCACTCCGAAGGAGCGCGCAGGAAACGTCAAGCTTCTCTGGGTGCCGTATTCGACGCTTGTTAAGAAGATCGTCGGCAGACCTGCCGAAACCGCGCAGAAAAAATATATTCAAGCCCGCGATGCCGCCGCACTTGAAGAATACGATAAGTGGCTTAAATCTCAAAAGGAAGCTCCGTCTGATCAGTAATGATAAAGGACGGAGCTTTTTTGTGACCGAAAACCACGCAATAGTGGCGAGGCATCGGGACGTCATCTTGCCTTCCCCTTGGGGAAGGTGGCTGCAACGAAGTTGCAGACGGATGAGGTGTTTCAAAGAAATGTAACACCGCTTTTGTGCGGACAGTCGGGGACGCCTGTCCCTACAAATAACGTACCGAAGCATCGGGACGTCATCTTGCCTTCCCCTTGGGGAAGGTGGCTGCAACGAAGTTGCAGACGGATGAGGTGTTTCAAAGGAATGTAATATTGTTTTTTATGCGGGAGGAGCAAGCCCCTCCCCTACCGAGAATAGCGGGAACGTCGTTAGCCTTCCCCTTGGGGAAGGTGTCGGCGAAGCCGACGGATGAGGTGTTTCAAAGAAATGTAACACCGCTTTTGTGCGGCGGGAGCAAGCCCCCGCCCTACACCCTCTCAGTCGATTTCATCGACAGCTCCCCCAAAGGGGGAGCCATAACGGCGCCACAAAGCATCGAGACGTTGTCTTGCCTCGCCCTTCGGGAGAGGTGCCCCGAAGGGGCGGAGAGGGTGTAGGGGGCGGCGCCTCGACGCCCCGTTACAAAGGGATGTAACACCGCTTTTGTGCGGGAGGAGCGCGTGGGGTTCCCCGAAGCGAATACAATGAGCTTTGGGGGTTCCGAGCGAGCCCCTCCCATACCAATAATGCGGCGAAACTTCTCCAAGTTGTAATACCGATTCTGTGCGGAATGTATTAGGGGTGTTTATTGCCTTAATTATTCCACGCCTACTGTTTCGATAGTAACTCCGGTATAGTAATGAAGCAGGATTTTATCGTAGGTCGAGCCGTTTTTTGCCATCTCGTTTGCGCCGTACTGACTCATTCCGACGCCGTGGCCGTAGCCGTGAACCGTGAATGTCCAGCCTCCCTCGACCTCCTCAAACTCAAAGCTCAGCGACTTGAAGCCGAATTGGCTTCGAAGGAGCTTCGCTCTGACAGCCAAGCCCGAAAGGCAAATATAATCGGCTCTGCCGCTGTCGGTTTTTATCGTATATATGCCTTTTTTACCGCCCGAATCAACCTTTATCGCATCGTTTGAGCCGAAAAGCGAGGCGATTTGCTCGTCCGTCAGCGTGACGACCGAAACCCTGTCGCTTTCGGGAGTCGTGACCGAGGTCAGATACGGGACGTTGCCGCCCCAGATGTTTTTTGACGATTCGGTTTTTAAGTATGAGCTTGAATGGAAAACCGCAAGCGCAGGCTCGCCCCGCCAGGTGATTATCTGCCCTGCCGTTTCATTAACGGCGTTTTTTATTTTTGTCAGAATTCGCTCCGTTGTCGTTTTGCCGTAGCGGGAAATAAGCTCCTCCTCCGAAACGTAGGACTGACAGTGAGAATAATCGGTACAGACGTCAGCGCCGTCCTTGTGCGAGGAGCTTCCCATTTTATTAAGACAATAGCTTCGGGCCGCAACCGCCTGCGCCTTCAGCGCCTCGGTGTGAAAGGTATAAGGCATCTCGGCAGCAACGACGCAGATTATGTAGCTTTCAAGCGGCATCGTTACCGTCTTGTCCTCCTTCGATAAATAAACCTTCAGCTCGGTTATCGGCTTTTCTTCTCCTGCCGTTGTCTCAGGCGGACTTGCCTCCGTGTCAGGCGGCGGAACGGTCGTTTCGGAAACAGACGGCGTTTCCTTTGGTATTTCGTTTGCGCTTGCGACCGAGACGAGAGGAACGATCACCGAAAACATCAGTAGACCGATCAGCGCGAGGACGGTCATTTTTCTTCTTAACGTCATATTACTTCAACTCCTTTTTTTAAAAAATATGATGACATAAATCAAGTTATTCTGCACCCTTGAAAAAACCATCGGTTTATGGTATAATATTTCGGCAATGAAAAATCAAACTTTATTAGATAATGTTTTAGTCGAGGCAGAAAAGTACTCGTTTCCGATCATAATATCCGAC
This sequence comes from Eubacteriales bacterium, assembly GCA_045593985.1. Taxonomy (GTDB): domain Bacteria; phylum Bacillota; class Clostridia; order Oscillospirales; family CAG-272; genus Colimorpha_A. The sequence goes on along the minus strand of JAZNXR010000118.1, from coordinate 1,747 downwards.
GACGCCGTTGCTCGCAATTATGAGGCGAGAAGGGCGGCGTCAATTTCCCACTTGTCGCCGCTTGATATGATAAAGGAAAAGGATAGAGAGCGCCTGATAGCTCTTGCCGACGGCGAAGCTGTACTTATCCGCCTCCGTTCCCCGAAAAAGCATATTGCGCTTGCTTACCGCAAAAGCGGCGCAACGGTATTTATGTTTTTGCCGATGCTCGGCAGCGTTTCAAAGATCCCGTCTGAAAGCTTCACGTTCGAGCCTGATGACGGCAGCCTTTCTTCGCAGCTATCCTTGCTTGCGCCGAGGCTTTTGGCTGATCGGGAAATAAATGTATCCTCCTTTATGCGAATCTGCTCGATCGCGGCATCTCTTTCCTTTTCCGAGGACATCGTAAGGAGCAATATTGCGGACGACGGAAATATTGATGCAAAGGCATCCTTTGAAGCATTCGGGCGGGCATTGGAGCAATTTGACTCGAAGGTAGGCGAGCTTATCGAGCCTCCGATCGAGCTGTCATTTTCGCAAAGCAGGCTGTCGGTTTCGCTATACGGTAGCGAAATATGGCAGGGGCGAAGCGCCGCCTTGACCGCAGTGGCGCCCTACGCCTTTACCGAGAGGGAATATTATATTGCATTTGCTCTGTCGCTTGCGATTTCAATTTATAAGGGACGCAAATAAATATTGATATAAACTGTACTTTTTTCAGAAACACATTCGGAGGAAAAGCTATGCCATACCGCTTTATGAGATTTCCCGGTGGAAAAACGAAGGCTGTTACCTTCAGCTATGACGACGGTGTTCGTGACGATATGCGTTTGGCCGATATTTGCGATAAATACGGCGTGAAGGCAACCTTTAATATTTGCAGCTCGCTTATCGCAGAGAGCGAGGGTGAGGGACGCTTATCTGTAAAGGATATGAAAGATCTGATATCCCGCGGACACGAGATCGCCGTTCACGGCCACGAGCATAAGTCGCCTGTTCATTCAAGCGATCCCGAGATAATAGACGAGTTTATGACCTGCCGTCAGATCCTTGAATGTGTTCTCGGCGAGGTCATAACGGGCATGGCTTATCCTGATCTTCCGATAGAGCTTGCCGGCACTAAAAGATACGGTGAGATCAGAACGCTCCTTTCCTCCCTCGGAATATCCTATTCGAGAACCTTTGGTGGGGATAACTGCGATTTTTCCATGCCTACCGACTTCCTTTCCTGGATGCCGACGGTTCACCACGACAATCCTGATGCCCTTGCATACGCAAAGGATTTTGTAAGCCTCGACGTGAGCGGACAGTATAATTCCCACCGCAATCCCAGGCTTTTCTACACCTGGGGACATAGCTACGAATTCTCGTCGAACAATAATTGGGAGCATTTCGAGGAGCTTTGCGCCGTTCTCGGCAAAAAGGAAGATATCTGGTATGCGACCAATATCGAGATATACCGATACACAAAGGCGTACGAAGGTCTCGTCTTTAATGCGGACGGCACAAGGGTTTATAATCCGAGCGCATACGATATCTGGTTCGAAAGCCGACACAATACCTACACGGTTGCGGCAGGACAGACGATCGATTTGATATAAATAAAAAACCGCCTCGGTGAAGGCGGTTTTTTCATTCCTTTGGAAACGGCGGGAGCTTTGGGGGGCGAGCAAGTCCCTCCCCTACCGAGAATAGCGGGAACATCGTTAGCCTTCCCCTTGGGGAAGGGGGACCGCAGGCGCTGCGCCTGCGGTGGATGAGGTGTTCC
>JAZNXR010000117.1:0-6855 GCA_045593985.1 Eubacteriales bacterium | reverse complement strand
AATAGTTGCTCTATATAATTATAACATATTTTTAGTATTTGTCAACAAAAAACATATTTTTTTGCCTATATTTGAGTGTGTATTTTTAACCCCTTTCATTACATTCTCGGGGTATTGTCATTTTTTCTTTCACTCATCGACTTATTTGCAAAAAAACTGAGATTATTTTTGCGAAATAGAAAAGCGGTCGGCTTGCGCCGATCGCTTTTAATTATTTCAGTCCGATAGCAGCGGCAACCGTGCTGTTTACCGAAACTCCTTCGGTTTCATAATTGTAATAACGAACCGGTGTGTTGTATACATAGAGTCCGAAGTGAAGCGTTGTTCCGGTACAGAAGCCCGTGCTTCCTACGATACCGAGAACTGTTCCCTTTCCGATCTCCTGACCGACCGTTACGCTCGTTGCGCTCATATGCGCATAAAGCGACTTAAGTCCGCCACCATGCTCGACTATTACCGTTCTGCCCGAAAGCGTCGTTTCGCCTACGTATATGACCTTGCCGGGCAAGCAGGACTTGACGGTATCGCCTTCCTTAACGTAGTAGTTTACGCCCTCGTGCTGATATTTTATTCCGGCATAAGAGAGAATAATATCAATTCCGAAGCCGCTTCTGATCTTTCTCGTCGTCGGATCTATGATCATATTATCGCTCATCCAGTAGAGCTTGCTTTCGTTTGCCGAAAGATAGGGCGAAACTGCACTGTTGAACGCCGCAATCGTTTCATCATTGCGAAGCTCCTCAACGGTTTCCTTCGGGATATTCTGATTATCCTTACCCGTTGCACGCTTTGTAAGAGCAACCGAAAGATCACGTGTTGTATCGCCATAGGTAAATGTAAAGGTATAATTGAGTGCGCCGTTATTGTCCTTTTCGTCCTTGAGAGAGAACGGAATAATTGCGTGGTAATATTCGCCGTACTCGAAGAAGGTCGGCTCGGCGTCAAGGGCCGGGCTTGACGTAAAGGTAATAAGCGAGGGATCTATTACGTTCTTTGCGGATACGATAACGAAATCGCCGTAACGAATAACGCTATGCTCACTTAAATAGAATACAGGGGGAGACTGAACGTTTGCAGTAAAGAGATATTCGCCTTCGCCGTAATTGTTCTTATTTTCGGATTTGTACCATTTTGCATTTATCTTTACTTCGTAAACGGTATTGTCTGCAAAAAGGTTAGGATCAATATTTTCATATACATCATCAAAAACTGTCTGTCCCGACTGATTCTTGATTACCGCATAAATATAATCGGGAGCGTTATCAAAGCTAAGCTGAAGTCCGCCCGAGACTACACAGGTCTGGCTTTCATTCGTTTTTTCAATCTCGCTGCTCGTGTATTCGCCGCTTATGCCGATGTAATTCCATGTCATTGAGGAAGGCAGAACGTTTTCGGTTTTTCCGACAGTAAGCACGGGCTGGGCCGCATTCGGGAAAACGTCGCTTGCATACTGCGTCTGAAGGAAAGCAGCCGCCTTCTTCTGCGCTATTCTGAACAGCTTTCCGCTTTCGTTTCTGAAGTAACAGTTTGTCGGATCGGAGCTGAGATAGTAGGTGTACTTGGAAACCTTATTATAGCTATTGTATGCTACCTTGTATACAGCATAGCTCGATTCTCCTGCGGAAAGCGAGGATGCCTTTTTTGCATCGTCATGCATTCCGATAAGAGCGCCGAAAAGCGTCTTGCTTTCCTTGTCGGTCTTATGATAGGTTTGCTCCGTGTTGTCGGGCAATGTAAGAATCAGCTTCGAAACCGCTCCGACTGTTATGGGATTATTTTTTGCATATATATATGACGAGAGTGCAACTACCGTCGGCATTATCAGTATTGCAACAACTATCACAAGAGTAATTATTTTATTCTTCATATTTCTACGCCTTTCGGTTTGATTTCATACGATAGTACATATTTCGACAATTACATTATACACCACCCTGCTCGCTCGGTCAAGAGCATAATAAAAAAATTATCCTTTAAGGAATAAAATATATTATAGAAATTTTGGGTTTGGTGTTGGAATTGGGCGGGTTTTGTGGTATAATGATATAAATATGACAAAAGGAGCGAAGTATGGTAGACCACGTGACATTTAACAGGCCGAAGCATTTTGACCTTGATTTGATATTCGACTGCGGTCAGTCCTTCCGCTTCGTAAAAAGCAGCGACCGTTCATATTCGGGAATTGCATTCGGCAGGTCGGTTGATTTTATCCAAGAGGACGATAAGATTACGATTGTCGGCGCAAACGAGGACGATTTTCAAAGCATTTGGAAAAGATATCTCGCTCTTGACGTTGATTATTCGTTGTTAAGAGAGGAAATATCAACGGCGCGCCCTGACGATTCGGTGCTTCAGAAAGCAATGGAATACGGCTCGGGAATACGCCTGCTCCGTCAGGAAAAATGGGAAACGCTTTGCTCGTTTATCATTTCGCAGAATAACAATATTCCGAGAATTCGGTCGCTCGTGGAAGCGATTTCAAGAGAATACGGAGACAAGATCAATTCTTATTCGGTCGGTGACTTTTACTCCTTCCCTTCCGCAAAGAGGGTTGCCGAAATTGGAATCGAGAAGCTCCGAGAGCTTAAGGTAGGCTTCCGCGCTCCCTACATACACGATGCCGCAACGAAGGTCGCATCGGGCGAGATTGACCTTGAAGCTCTTGAGGCTCTGTCGACCGATGAGCTTCTTGAGGCTCTTATGAGCATCAAGGGCGTCGGGCTGAAGGTTGCGTCCTGCGTTGCGCTGTTTGCTTACGGACGTCTTGACTGCTTCCCTATCGACGTTTGGATCAAGCGAGTCCTTGACAAGTATTATCCCGACGGCTTCGATCACAAAGCACTTCCGAACACCGCGGGGCTTGTTCAGCAGTATCTTTTCTATTACGAAAGGTTTAAACAATGATAACGCTTTTGGCTAAGCTTTTTATCAAAAATAAAGACGTCACCGACTCCTCGGTGCGCTCTAAATACGGATTTCTTTGCGGTATCGTAGGAATTGTTTTAAACATTCTTCTTTGCGTGGCAAAGCTTGCAGTTTCTTTTATAACCGGCTCGGTTGCAATAAGCGCTGACGCCTTTAACAATCTCGGAGATGCCGGCTCGTCGGTTATTACGCTTATCGGCTTTAAGCTTGCCGATCAGAAGCCTGACGAGGGCCATCCCTTCGGTCACGGAAGAATTGAATATCTTTCTGCTCTTGTCGTGTCTATGCTTATCATGCTCATGGGCTTTGAGCTTGGAAAAAGCTCGATCTCCAATATTTTAAAGGGCGGAACTCTTACCTTCGACTTCGTTGCGATAATCGTTCTCGGGCTTTCCGTTTTAGTGAAGCTTTACATCTTCATTTATAACAGAAGCGTCGGAAAAAAGATCAATTCGCATGCAATGAAGGCAACTGCCGTTGACTCATTGACCGACTGCATTTCGACCTCCGCCGTTCTTGTTTGTACTATTCTTTCACGCTTTTCAAGCTTTAACTTTGACGGCTGGTGCGGTCTGATCATCTCCGCCTTCATTATCTATTCGGGAATAAGATCCGCAAAGGAGACCATAGATCCGCTTCTCGGAACACCACCCGAAGCTGATTTCGTTGACGAGGTCAGAAAGATCGTTCTTTCCTACCCCGAAATCGTCGGAATACACGACCTTGTCGTACATAATTACGGCCCCGGTCGGGTTATGTTAAGCTTGCACGCCGAGGTTTCCCAATCGATAGACATTCTTGTCGCGCACGACATAATAGACACCGTCGAGCAGAATCTCTCAAAGAATCTGAAATGCAGCGCCGTTATTCATCTTGATCCCATCGTAACCGACGACGAAACCATTAACGAAATAAGAGGCCGAGTATGCGAGCTTGCAAAAACGATTCATCCTCAGATAACGATTCACGATTTCCGCATGGTCCTCGGCGACAGCCACACTAATCTGATATTTGATATGGCAGTTCCTTTTTCGATCAAGCTCGGTGACGAGGAGATCAAAAAGGAAATGGCCTCCCTTGTCAAGGGAATTGACGACAAGTTTTTAACCGTAATTTGCATTGATAAAGAATTCGTAACGGAGGGAAAGTAATATAATGGATTTCTGGAAGGAATTTTCAAAGACCGTTTCAAGCACCGCCGAAAGCACTGTCAGGGGCGCTGAAAGGCTGACTGACATGGCAAAGCTCAAGTACAAAATTTCCTCTCTCAACACTAAAATGAACGATGCTTATACCGAGGTCGGAAAGCTTCGCTATGCCGAGAAAAACGGCGATGCAGTCAGCGAGGAAGCGTATACCGAGCTTTTTGACAAAATCGACGATTATAACTATCAAATTGCCGAGGCGGAGACCGAGCTTTACGATCTTATGTGCTTCGTGTCCTGCCCTAAATGCGGCACAAGAATGAAGAAGGACTGCTGTTATTGCCCTAAATGCGGCGAAAAGCGTTAAAAAGTAATGATTGCACTTAACTGTGAGGGCATCTCGCTTTCCTTCGGTGTTGACGAGGTTCTGACCGACGTTTCCTTCACCGTACAGGAAGGTGAGAAGCTCGGGATCATCGGCGTGAACGGCGCAGGAAAATCCTCGCTTTTCTCGATAATCTCGGGAAAGCGGGAACAAAGCGGCGGCGCTTACTATATTGCAAAAAATCACACCATCGGTGTCCTTGAGCAAAACATAGCTTACGAAAGCACGAATACGATCCTCGACGAGGCATATTCAGCCTTCAGCGACCTCCTTGAGGACGAAAAGCGGCTTGAGGAGCTTCGCATACAGGCGCAAAAAAGCGGAAGCGAGGAGGATGCAAGACGCTTTTCCGCCTTGCAAGAGAGTTTTACTGCTCGAGGCGGCTATGAATTTCGAGGCAGATGCAAGGGTATTCTTAAAAATCTCGGTCTGCCCGAGGCCTTTTGGGACAAGCCCGTATCCTCTCTCAGCGGCGGTCAGAAAACCCGCCTTTCCCTTTCCTGCCTGCTCCTTTCGGATCCCGATATTCTGATGCTGGACGAGCCGACAAACCATCTTGATATGTCTGCGCTTTTCTGGCTTGAGGGTTATCTTAAGGCAAGCAAGAAAACCGTTCTTATTATTTCTCACGACCGTTATTTCCTTGACAGCATAGTTGACTCAATTCTTGAAATCGAGAATTGCAAGGGCAAACTTTATAAAGGCAATTATACTGCTTACGTCAAGCAAAAAGAGGTTGACCGTGAGATCGAGGAGCGTCATTATCGCAATCAGCAAAAGGAAATAAAGCGAATTGAGGCTTATATCGAGCAGCAAAGAAGGTGGAACCGAGAGCGAAACATCATTGCTGCGGAGAGCCGTCAAAAGCAGCTTGACAAAATGGAAAAGCTCGATAAACCCGAAGCGCTCCCCGACACCGTTCGTATGCGCTTTGAGCTTTCCGGCGAAAGCGGAAACGACGTTATGTCAGTAGACAGACTTCGCAAGGCGTATCCCGGCAGGCCTCTGTTTGACAACGTGACATTTCAGGTAAAAAAGCATGATCGCCTGTTTATTACGGGAGAAAACGGCTGCGGAAAATCGACGCTTATCAAGATTCTGGCAGGACGGCTTGGAGCTGATTCCGGCTCTGTTCTTCTCGGATCAAACGTAAAAATCGGATATTACGATCAGGAAAATCAGGATCTTCATCCTTCCGGCACCGTCCTTGATGAGCTTTGGAATACTTATCCTACAATGAACGAAACGCTCCTTCGCAACACCTTGGCGCTCTTCCTTTTTAAGGGTGACGATGTTTACAAAAGGGTTGCCTCGCTAAGCGGAGGTGAAAAGGCACGCCTGACCTTGGCGAAGCTTATGCTGTCGAAGATGAATCTGCTCATTCTCGATGAGCCGACGAACCATCTTGATATTGTTTCCCGAGAACGTCTTGAGAAGGCTATTGAGGATTTTGAAGGAACCGTTATTGCCGTTTCGCACGACCGTTATTTTGTCAGCAAGCTCGCAACGAGGATTGCGGATTTCGGAACGCATGAAAGCGGAAAGGTTTTTGTTTACGAGGGAGATTATCAGTCCTTCCTTGCATATAAAAAGGGATTAGTTCCTTCGGAGGGTACGTCCGTAAAGGCCGAGCCAGTGTCGCAGTCGAAGGAGCAGTACCTCAGCGCCAAGCGAGATCTTGCCGAAAAGCGCAAGATTGAGCGAAAAATTATCAAGGCGAAGGACGATATTGCCCGTATTGAAGGACGCATTGAAGAAATCAATGACGAAATGTCGGGAGATGCGGCGTTTGACCACGTAAGACTCGCTTCCCTCTCAACAGAGCTTAATGAATGCGAAGAAAAGCTCCTCGCGCTTTACGAGCTTCTTGACAGTCTGTCCGAGCTATAAAATAACCTGCGGATTTTTTCCGCAGGTTATTAAAATATTTTGCAAAAAAGTATTGACAAAATGCTTTTAATCTGCTATAATATCAACCGTTGACGCTGCTATGGCTCAGTTGGTAGAGCACATCCTTGGTAAGGATGAGGTCATCAGTTCGACTCTGATTAGCAGCTCCAGCCCCGCACAATAGTGCGGGGTTTTATTTTTTCCTTTCCTTTAGATTATTGACATTTTATGCGTTTTGTTTTATAATACTGTTAGACTATTTTTTGAGGCGGTCATTATGGATATTACAGAAAATACTCAAAAGAAAGAAAACGTTTTGCTCGGTGCTTTGGGCGCATTTCTCTTTTCGCTCATCGGTGCGGTACTGTTTTTCGTTCTTAACGCGATAGGACTTATCGAGTCGATAAGCGGATTTGTCGCTGTCTTTGCCGCGATAAACGGTTACATCATTTTCGGCAAGGGTCAAAGCAAAAAGGGCGTTATCATTTCGCTTATCATCGCTTCCGTAGT
>JAZNXR010000116.1:0-5410 GCA_045593985.1 Eubacteriales bacterium | reverse complement strand
GAAAAATGCGGATGGAGCGAGATAAAGATCGTAACGGTATTCTCGTTAACGACACTCGTTCTATGCGTCGTATCATATTTCTTCGGAATCTGATTAAAGGATAAGTTATGAACAGAAACCCTAACGACAAGGACAAAAACGGCGTCAGACCGTCATATCAAGCGTCGGGCGATTCTGTTCGACGCAACCAAGCAGAGCGCATCGGCACTCGCCCCGAAAAAAAGAAAAGGCCCGCCCCCGCTGCTCAAAAGCAGGATAAACAGCCAAGATCCCCCGTTCCGAGCCGCAAGATTAAGGAAAAGCCTTTAACTGATAAGCGCTTAAAGCCCCAAAGAGCAAACGAAAACGAGAAAAAGAAAAAAGCAAAAGGCTCTCGCAAAAACGACTTTATCAAGCCGACGGACGTTGTAAGAATTAAAGGAAGCTATGACAGGATATTCCTGATTCTCGTTATAATTTTAACGCTTTTCGGTCTTATAATGGACTTTTCGGCGAGCTATGCCTATGCATACAGTAAATTTGGCGACAGCTTCCACTTTGTAAAACAGCAGTTTGCCTTCGCAGTCCTCGGAATTCTATTAATGATTGTCGCAATGAATTTCGACTACCGTTGGCTAAGAAAATTCACCGTCCCGTATTTCATTGCAATGACGGTGCTGCTAATTGCCGTGCTTGTCGGAGGAATTGCAAGCGGTGTTGCGCAAAGATGGATAACGGTCGGAGGAATAACCTTCCAGCCCTCCGAGTTTATGAAGCCCGGACTTGTATTTATGCTGGCGCTCTACGTTGCCCGAAATCAGGACCGAATAACGAACTATCGGAATTTCAAGCAGTCAAGTATCTACGGAATGTTAATTCCGCTGCTTATTGTCGCAATTCCCTGCGTACTCATATTCCTTGAAAAGCACTTCTCCGGCACAATCATCACCTTCGCTATCGGCGCAGTAATAATATTTGCCGCAGGAGCGCATATGGGCTGGTTTATCGGTGCCGTAAGCGCATTTGCCGCTGGACTGTTCACGCTGATAATGTTCGTGCCTTATGCAAAGGAACGAGTAATGATGCTTCAGCATCCCGAACGGTATGATCCGACAGGCAAAATATGGCAGACCTTACAAGGTCTTTACGCCGTAGGCTCGGGCGGTCTCTTTGGAGTCGGCCTCGGCGGCAGCCGCCAGAAGCACATGTACGTTTCTCAGCCTCAAAACGACTTCGTTTTCTCAATTATTGCAGAAGAGCTTGGCTGGGCAGGCGCGGTGCTTGTTATAATCCTCTTCATGCTGCTGATTTGGCGTGGCTTTGCCATCGCTCTCAAAGCGCCTGATACGTTCTCTTCGCTTGTTGTTATCGGACTTATCAGTAAGGTCGCAATTCAGGCGATTCTCAACATTGCGGTTGTCACAAACATGATCCCGAATACAGGTATTTCGTTACCGTTCTTCAGCTACGGAGGCACGGCTCTTGTCGTGCAGTTGGCCGAAATGGGCGTTATTCTTTCAATATCAAAATACTCATATAAGAAGAAGGAAGACTTTGATCAAATATGAAGGTTATGCTGACAGGCGGCGGCACGGGCGGACACATTAACCCCGCAATTGCCATCGCAAGAACAATACTTAAGCATCATCCCGATGCCGAGATTGCATTCGTAGGAACGAGCAGAGGCATGGAAAACCGCCTTGTGCCGAAGGAGGGCTTCACCCTCTACCATATTGAGATGCAGGGGCTTAAAAGAAAAATTTCTCTTTCCAATCTCAAGACTCTATATCTCACCGCAACATCAGTCGGCAGAGCGAAGAAGCTGATTAAGGAATTCAAGCCCGACATCTGCATAGGAACCGGCGGATACGTTTGCTGGCCGCTCATCAGAGCCGCTGCAAGCTTGAAAATTCCAACGGCACTTCACGAATCAAACGCCTTGGCGGGTGTGGCGGTAAAAATGCTCGCGCCGTATATCGATGTTCTGTTTACGAACTTTGAAACGACTGCTTCACAAATTAAGAAATGCAAAAAAATCATACACGTCGGCAATCCGCTTAAATCGGGCTTTTCCGATATAACCAAGGAAGAAGCCAGAAGAAAGCTCGGCTTTGAAAACCGCTACCGTTATTCCCTTCTCACCTGCGGAGGAAGCAACGGTGCGGGAAGAATTAACGAAGAAGCGATCAGACTGATGGCGGAATTTTCGAGCAAGCATCCCGAAATACATCACCTCCATCAAGCAGGCGTAATCAATTATGAAAAAACGAGAGCAGAATTTCAGCGTTTAGGTCTTGATAAGTTTGATAATCTCGTGCTTGTTGATTACATATACGATATGCCCGATCGACTTGCGGCAGCAGATCTCGTTATCAATCGAGCAGGAGCAATGACTATATCGGAACTGGCGCATCTCAAAAAGCCTTCAATTCTGATTCCCTCGCCTAACGTCACCGACAATCACCAGTACAAAAACGCAAAGGTGCTTGCAGATGCTGACGCAGTTTGTCTGATAGAAGAAAGCGAACTTGTCGAAGGGCTTTTGTCGAAAACCGTCGAGGAGCTGCTCTTTGACCGTGAAAAACGGGAAATTATGGGCGAGAATTTTGGCAAATTCGCAATCAGCAATGCAAATGAGCTGATTTATAATGAAATAATAGCTCTTGTAAATTCCAAAAACAAGTGATATAATAGCACTTACCCCCATTATTTTCAGAAAGGAGTCGTAAAATTGAATAGTAACGATAGCGAATACTTATTTGACGAAGATATAAGTAACGCCGAGCTTGTTAATAACGACTCTTTTTTGAAGCTTCGTTCAAAAAACAAGCGCAAGGAAATAGGCAGAAAGATCTTCTACATCGTAGTTGCAGTACTGCTTATCGCTCTGATAACAACTGTGTGTATCGTGGTATTCTTTGGGCTGAAAAATGTCGAAATAAGAGGAAATATACGCTATACAGAGGAACAAATCCTTGAAGCCTGCGGCTTCTCTCCATCGGACAACCTTGTCGGAGTCGACTTAAAGAAAGCGGAACGTGAAATAATAAAGAAATATCCCTATATAAGCAAGGTCACCTTCAAACGAGTCCTTCCCTCGACGCTGATCATAACAGTGGTCGAGGATGCTCCGAGCTACTGCGCAGAAATATACGGAGATTACTTCCTGCTTTCATCCGACTTGAGAATAATATCAAAGCACGATATATACGAGGACATTGAAGTCCTCGATATGCCGGTTATCTATCTTAAGCTGCCTCTCGTAGAGCGTGCAGTACAGGGCGAAAGAATCACGTTCGTTAAGGAGTCAAACTATGATCATATAGTTGATTTCCTCACACTGCTTCGAGGACAAGAAATATACAAACGAACAGACTGCATCGACGTGTCTGATAGATATAATCTCGTTCTTTATACAGACGGAAGCAAATACAGAGTAGATATAGGAACAGCAGATAACCTTGATACAAAACTGAAATTTGTAAAAAAGGTAATTGAAACATTCAGTCCCGAAGCTATAATTTCGATTAATGTCGAAAGAGTTAACCAAATTGTCGCAAGAACTGTCGATGAGCCGTTCATTTTCAGATAAATGGCAGTATCGTAGGCGATTTTGTGAACAAATGGTAAACTTTTTGAAAAACTCTTGCATCAGTCATCAAAAAGAGATATCATATATCGTGTGACCTATTTTTAGATATAGTGTCGCAATCAGAAAAATAACAGATTTTTAAAGATAAATTGGAGGGTACATAAAATGGAATTCGAAAATTGCGCGTTTGAAACTGAAAATTTAGTAAATATAAAGGTAATTGGTGTCGGCGGCGGCGGAAATAACGCTGTTAACCGCATGATCCAGAGCAACGTTCGCGGCGTTGAGTTTATCGCCATCAATACCGATAAGCAGGCTCTCGCTCGTTCTACTGCTCCTAAGAGAATAAATATCGGTGACAAGATCACCAAGGGACACGGCGCAGGCGCTAACCCCGATATCGGTGCAAGAGCCGCTGAAGAAAGCTCCGAGGAGATTCAGAACGCTCTCAAGGGCGCACACATGGTATTTATCACCTCCGGTATGGGCGGCGGAACAGGTACAGGAGCTGCTCCCATAGTTGCTAAGATCGCTCGCGATATGGACATTCTCACCGTTGGAATCGTAACGAAGCCTTTTGCATTCGAAGGAAGAAAGAGAATGGAAGCTGCCGAGGCAGGTATCGAGAAGCTTCGTGAGTGCGTTGACTCTCTCATCATTATCCCCAACGAGCGCCTTAAGCAGATTTCCGAAACCAGAATTACCCTTGCAAATGCTTTCTCCGAGGCCGATAATATCCTCCGCCACGGTGTTCAGAGCATTTCCGAGCTTATCAATGTTGACGGCTTTATCAACCTCGACTTCGCAGACGTTACTACCGTTATGAAGAACGGCGGCCCTGCTCACATGGGTATCGGTACTGCTACCGGTAAGGACAAGGCAACCGAGGCTCCTCGTCTTGCTATCTCCTCTCCCCTTCTCGAGACCACTATCGCAGGCGCGAAGGGTATCCTCATCAGCATCACCGCTTCTCCTGACATCGGACTCGAGGAAATCGAGACCGCATCTCAGCTCATCGCTGACGAGGCACATCCCGATGCAGAGATCATCTGGGGAGTTGCGTTCGATGATAGCCTTGAGGACACTATGACTATCACCGTTGTTGCAACCGGCTTCGACGCTCCCAAGAAGGAGACCAAGACCACCGCTAAGGCTGCATACGCTGCTAAGGCAGAGGCTTCTGACGAAGAGTCTTCCGAGGCTGCTGAATCCACCATTCCCGACGATGACGATTTCCTCGCTCTTTGGGATGCTGTTCAGAAGAAGAGAAACGGAACTAACTGATTTTAAACTAAAAACGCGGCTCACAGAGCCGCGTTTTTCTTTTATTTTTTCAAATTTCTCTTGACATTAGTAAAACACTGTGGTATAATATCATTCGTATTAAAAACGCCCCTGTAGCTCAGTTGGTAGAGCACTTGACTTTTAATCAAGTTGTCCGGAGTTCGACTCTCCGCAGGAGCACCAAAAGCACTTGCTCTGCAAGTGCTTTTTTCTTTGATATCGACCGGTGCGCCCGATCTCTACGCCGACAACAGCGGTGCTGCCTCTCGGAGATCATCGCCGATTACCGCGAGGCCCTTTCCGCGCCCGAGATCACACCGGAGCCCGAGATCACTCCGGCTCCCGAATCGGTTATCACCGATGAACCGCACACCTCCGATACCGGCGACGCCATATCGACGATCCTGATCCTGCTTGGGGCTGTTGTTGTGCTCTTGGCGGTATTTTGGATTTATTCGATCCGCACGCGGGGAGATTCGCCGTTGAATGGATGCACGACAACCCATTCGACGCCTCCCACAAAGCACGATAAGACATAAGGAAAACCGCTCTGCC
>JAZNXR010000115.1:0-19955 GCA_045593985.1 Eubacteriales bacterium | reverse complement strand
ATAAATTCGCTGTTTGTCGGCTTACCTCGGTTGTTTTGGATAGTATAGCCAAAGTAGGAATTAAGCGTTTCAACGTCTCCCCTATCCCATGCGACCTCTATCGCATGACGAATTGCACGCTCAACACGCGAGGACGTCGTGCTGTACTTCTTTGCGACAGAGGGATACAGGATTTTCGTAACCGAATTTATAATGTCGGAATCCTCTACCGTCATCATTATCGCGGTGCGAAGATACTGATAGCCCTTGATATGTGCAGGAACACCGATCTGGTGAATCACCTTCGTTACCTGCGTTTCGATATCGGGGCTGCGGCGAGCAGCTCCCTGCTTTTTGCGGGAGGACGAAAGGCGCAAAATTCGGTCGTAAAGCTGTTTATAATCGAAGGGGCGAAGCATACAGTAATCTGCTCCTGCCTCGGTCGCTTCGGCAAAGATGGCGCTGTTGTTCACCACAGAATAGACAATGAAGCCCGGCGCTGCATCTGCGCCGAAATCGAGAAGCGCTGTTCCTTTTATCACCTGCGTGCAATCGAGCTTCGACAGCCACACGTCGGTCAATACCACGTCAGGATGAAACTTATCAATTTTGTAGAGCGCATCTTCGCCGTTTGATGCTTCATCTATTCGCTTGAAGCCAAGGCCGATCAGGTTTGATCGGCAGCTTCTTCTGAAATCGCTGTTTTCGTCTGCTATGAGAATTTTGATGCTTTGTTCCATTGTTTTCACTCTCCGTTTATTGATTGAATTTACAAGATTATATTACCATAATTTACCAAATAATGCAATATATGGAAAAGCAAAAATTTTGCCAAAGTTTATGTGGCAAATTTTACCATATTGCACAAAGCCTTGTAGAATAAGGTCGAAACGGTAGTTTTAGTCGGCTGAATCTGACAAATTCGATCGCCATTTTCGGCAATATCGGGAAGCTGCTCGACTCAATGCGAAAGAGCTTTTCCGCCGACCTTCATGCGTAAACAAAACAAAAAAATCGGCCGTATGTTGCCATACGGTCGATTTTTATTGAATATTGAATTATCCGACGATACCGGAACGCTCGATACCCTGTACGAGATACTTCTGACAGAAGAGATAAAGAATTACGAGCGGAAGCATTACGAGGATGGACTCGGTGCTGTAAACAGCCGACTCATAGAGCATTGCTCCCGGGAAGTCCCTTATCTTCAGCATTGACGGTATGCCTTTTATATCGTTCAGAAGCACAAGGTCTTTGTTTCGGTTCAGTCCGAAGATCTCGACATAGAAGTTATCCGTCCACTGCCATGCGAAGGAGAAGAGGAATATCGTTATCAGCATCGGAACTGCAATCGGGATGATGATCTTGAAGAATGTCTTGAAGGGACCATATCCGTCGATATATGCCGACTCCTCAAGCTCATCAGGAACGCCTGCAAAGAACTGTCTCATCATGAATATAAAGAGTCCGTTCTTAAAGGCAAGACCTGTTGACGACAAGAATACCAGCGGTGTAATTGTCTCCGTTAAGTCTATTGGCTTGGCGCCAAACAGCTTCAATAATCCAAAGCTGCCGAATCCGAAGTCGAAGTTCTGGAACTTCATAGTGAGCGAAAGACGAAGTGTCTGATGGGGGACTACCATCGTGAATATAACGAGGGCGAAGAGAAGCTTCGAGCCCTTGAATTTATACTTCGCAAAGCCGTAGCCGATCAGCGCGCAGACAAGCGTCTGAAGGGCTGCACAGATAAGCGAGATCGTCAGCGTTCCCATAAATCCTTCGAGGTATCTCTGCTCAACTATTACCGCCTTGTATGTATCAAGGGTAGGTCTTTTCGGAATGAGCTTAACCGTTACGTCGATAAAGTCCTCACGTCCCATGAACGAGGATGCGATCTTCGTGTAGAACGGGAAGAGAATAACGTAGGAGATTCCGAGAAGAAGAAGGAATCTGAAAAGCCAGGTTGCTCCCTTTATGAGAGCCGTTCCCGTAAGATACTTCAAGCGGAAACGAGTCCACCAGTTTGCTCTTTCAAAATCAACCTTGATCTTCTTCTTCGATTCTTTTCTGATTTTCGGAGAGTTAGTTTTATTCATTTCTTTTTCCCTCCTTAATCACGTCTCTGATAGAAGACGTAAGCCGAAAGGGCTCCCGCTACCAGAGCAATCATTACAATAACAAGCAAGAAGTAGATCCAGGACATTGCGGTTGCTACTTCTCGTCCTCCACCGTTTGCAATATCACCGTATTTCGACTGAATATACGTCATGATCTGGCTGTCACTTGACGTAAAGGAGTCAATGACCGTATATATCGAGTTTACGAGAATCATCGGGCTTATCATCGGGAAGGTTATCTTCCAGAAGGTTTCCCAGCCTGTTGCACCGTCTATCGAGCAAGACTCGTAGATTGCGGGGGAGATAGACTGAAGACCTGCAAGGAATATAAGCATCTGTACGCCCGAGCGGTTGATAATGTTATAGATGTCGTTTACGATCGAAGTAACGTAGGTGAGAAGCTCCTTACCTACCTGCATGTTCTCGAACAGCCACTTGAAGTCGGTGATCGAAACGATCTGGGAAGCTCCGCCCGAGGCTATCTCTCCCGAACCGTCATCGACCGTTCCTGCCGAGCTCATGAATTCCTGACCTGCTGATGCAAGTCCCGATATTTCGTTTATAAGTCCTGTTGAAAGAATGACAGGAACGAAGAATATCGCGCGGAACGCTGCACGTCCCAAAATCTTCTTATTAAGAAGAACTGCAACGAAAAGCGAGAAGATTACTATTGCCGGAATGTCGAATACGAGATCTCCGATACCCTTTATAAGAATTTCCGAGAATTCCGAATCTTCGGTAAGTGCGATTCGGTAATTCTTAAGTCCGACAAACTCGAGACGGTAGCCTCCACCCTGCGTGAAGGGAATCGGCTTGATCTCGTTAAAGCTGTAATTGAGCGAGTCAATTACGATCGGGAAATATATAAGAATAAGTCCGATTATGAAGGGAAGAACAAACAACCAGCCTGCTCTTGCCTTTTTCCTATCAAGCGAAGCGGCCTTTCTGCGTTTTCTTGTTCTGCGCCTCACGGTATTTCTACCGCTTCTTGCCACAGCTCCGCCCGACATTGTGCTTTTTCTGCCAGTCATTATTCATTTCCCTCCTCTCCGCTGTTAATTACAACCTCGCCCTCTGCGTTGAGTACAACGTATCCGAGGCGGGCAACTACCGTATCGCCAAGCTCTTCAACCGTTACGTCGAAGTAGTTGAAGTTAAGAATGAAGCTGTAACCGTTTTCGAAGGTTACCTTAACTATCATTCCGTTATCAACGAAATACTTGGAAGGAGCAGCCGGTGCGGTTACTGTCGCATCGCCGCTTTCCTCTTTTTCGTTTTCGATATAGTTGTTACCGAGGTGATCCTTAAGAGCATTCTCTCTATCGGCATCCTCTTTATCAAGCTTATCCTTTTCTGCCTGTTCCTTCTCTGCCTCTGCCTTTTCGAGGCGGTCTGCTTCAAGCTCTGCCTCTGTCGGCACTCTCATGCCGGTAAGGAATTCGTGGTTGATGATCGGGGAGTTCTTAACGGGAGAAAGCGCTGCATTGAGTGCTGTATAGGTCTCAATAATATCTTCCTTCCAGTTCTTATAGGAAATGGAGAAGTATTTGGAGAGCGTCTTATCCAGCTTCAGCTTTTCTTCGTTACGGTAAACGAGGATAAAGTAGGGGTTTGCGCCGTTTTCGAGAATCTTAAGAATCTCGTAGTTGATATCACCTGCCATGTTGGTAGGCGCTCCTGCATAACTGAGATATCCGTGATATACGATCGCAAAGAACGGAATTGCCTCCGAGGACTGCGCACGGCGGGAGGACACAAGCGGAATGTTAAGCAAATGCTTAGCATATCCGACAGCGTAAGCGTTACCGCCATCCATCATGATATCGTAGCCTGCTTCACGAACCTTTGCGAGGGTGTCAAGCACCTGACGCTTGGAGTCCTCGCGGTTATACGGCTCATCCTCGTCAAAGTCGGAGGAAAGGTCGGAGCCGAGTGAAGCGAGTGCAAGACCTTTGAGATTAAGCTTCTTCGCATCGGCATTGAGCTTACCGAAGATGCTTTCAAAGGAGGAAGGAGCAATTACGAGCATGCCCGTGCTTGTGAACTTCTGAAGAACAGCATCGTACTCCTGCTTCTGAACGAAGCGATCGTCGATTGCACGGACTGCCTCCTTACGACGGTTAAAGCCGTCGAAGAGCTTATCCTTATAGGTATATGCGAAATCTGCATCGAGGTAGATCTCAAAGCCCTTTTCGTTCGCATACGACTGAAGATTTGATAATCCCTTGTTTCCGCCAACGACCTTTTCAACGTCGATCTGATTTGCAAGCGTACTCTTAAGTCCGCCGTTCATAAAGCCTGTCAGCTTGAATACAAGGTTTGTGATTCCCTCTTCACCGAGCTCGGAGTGCATAGACTTGATATCGGTAAAGGTTGTAAGCGCCTTCTTGACGGTTACGGGAATCGACAGGAACTTCTCCTGGACGTCCATTGCGCCAAGAGATTCAATATAAAGCGGAATGTCACCCGCTTCGACGGTTTCGCCGCTCAATGCGCCGGTGTCCATAAGTCTCTGGCGGTAAGCGAATGCCATACCGATGTAGCTTGTATCGTAGCATCCGGTCGTATCAATACCGTTAGCC
Source organism: Eubacteriales bacterium (assembly GCA_045593985.1). Classification (GTDB taxonomy): domain Bacteria; phylum Bacillota; class Clostridia; order Oscillospirales; family CAG-272; genus Colimorpha_A. The sequence continues at coordinate 15,277 of JAZNXR010000115.1, read as the reverse complement.
TTGCAGTATTCAAGGTCGGACAGCATTATATAGCGAATCGTGAAGTTGCCTGTGTATTTTCTGTCGGAAACAGCTGTAATGCTTCCGTTTCCGCCGACGGAGACGATAGAGCTGAGGGAGAAGGTGTCCTTGGGACGAGGATCAAGCTCAATTTGAATTGAGTAATACTCATGTCCCTTCTCGCCGTGCTTTGCACGAATCATCGCAAGCGCGTCGCCCTCCTCGATTATTGCGAGGAAGCCGCTCTTACGAACGTAGGTCGAGCTATCGCCCGTTGCGCTATCAGAGGTCGTGTATTCCGTATCTTCAACAAGTCCGAAGACCGGCATACGCATCGGCATAAGATTCTTACCGATTTTCATTGTACGGTAAACGTAGTCCTGTCCGTAAGGAATAGCAAAGAAGCTGAAGGACTGTCCGCTTGCCTTAACGTCTTCAAATCTCGTAAGAGCGCCTGAGCCGTCGGGGAACATTGTGTAGCCCGTAAACTGAGAGTCTGCTGCGCCCATATAGGGGAGACAGATTATCTTATTGAGCTGATAGGAGCTTTGGTCGTAACGAATACCGTTTGCCGGGATTCTCACACGGAGACCGGTCTCGTCGATATAGTATTCGAGAGAAACTCTGAACTGAACGGGGTTTTCGGATTTTTCCTCGTACTTACAAAGCTCGTGGTCTGCCTGTCTGTCCTCGAAGGAGTAGTTCGGGCAGTACTGCTTGATAATAAACTCAATTTCGTTTTTGAGCTTCATGTTTGCGTTCGTATTGAACACATAAAGCGCTTCTACCGGGCTGTTCTTACCGATCTCGGAGGTTTTATCGAGAACCGGATACTGAACCAGCATCGCAGCGATAATAGCTTCGGGAAGCGTAGTATCAGAGGGATCCTTGAGCTGGTATGCTGCTTTGATCTTGGTATAGTGCAGACGTGCCTGCTTTTCCTCATAGGTCGCGGTTGCTGCATTGAAGTTATCGGGATCATAAGGAATCTTAGCGAGGATCTCTTCTTCGAAGCGAGACTTTTCGATCTGATTCGGGAAGATATATCTCGTTTCCTGCTTACCGATTACGTATTCAACACGGACGCCGTTTTTAATCGGCTTAACCTTGATCTGTCTGAGCTCGGCAGCGCTTTCGAAGCTGGTCATATCGCGTGCGGTAATTATGCCGTCAACGCTTTGGAAATTGATAATGACCTGCGAAAGAAGCGTTTTCTTTACGGCATCGGCAGCCTTGAAGTTACCGACTCCGTAAGGGTTTGTCATGAGTATATCGCCTGTTTGCGTATTAACGATCGCAACCTCTCCGGTAAGCGGCTCGGCATAAAGCTGATAGCCGTAGCGCTCTGCCATCTTATCCATCGAAGCGACCTTTTCCTCCTTTGAGTTGAAAGCGAGGTTGAAAAAGTCTGTTGCGTTTATCGGTTCTTGCGTATTTTCGTTTTCTTCGGCTCCGAATACGGGAAGCATCGAAAGAACGGAAAGCGTACCAAGCAACATACAGAAGGCCATGACTGCCGATAAAAATTTCTTATAAATATTCATTTTCATCTCTCCTTCTTTAGTAGTTACCGATACGACAGCTCAACCACGATACCCGCAATGAAGCTTACGATCTTCATAATGAGCGTCGAGAAGAGCAGCACGCAGAATATAATGATCGCCATTGCGACAATCGTGCCTATACAGGTCAAGACGTTTTTACCGATAGAATAGTCGTGGGTGACCATCGTTCCGAAGAACAGAAGAATTCCTACCCATACCCATGCTACCGAAACGAGCATTTCGTAAATTTGAGCCTCACTTGACGTGAGAATATTAGTTACTGCCGTTGCGGGAATTAAGAGCAGCACAAGAGGTACTGCGGAATAGCAGGTTGCTATATAGATATCCTTTATGCTTCCTTCACCGTCAAAGAGTGTTGTCAAGCACCAGTTTCCGATTACCCAAAGCGCCACCGGCACAACGAGCGAAAGGATCGAGCCGAACATTGAGGTGTAGGATGCACGGGGATTGAAGATGTAGGCTCTGCCCACCGACTGATAGCAGGTTGCGATCAGCGCAAGCACGAACCAGAACGTCGCACCTCGTACCGAGCCGCGCTTTTCGTGCTTCAGATCCCAGAATCCGTCAAACGGATGGAATATCAGGTGGAATGCGTAGAGGACTTCCTCCCAGAAGGTCTTTTTGCCCTTCTTAAGCGTTGTTCTCTTATTCACCTTGCCTGCATAGCCGAAGAACTTAACAACGACAAACAGGAAGACAACGATAACGATCGGGATCACGATAAAGTATTTATCCGCCCAATTCTGACGCTTCTCCTTGAATGCCTTGGAGTAGTTTTCGGTTTCGTATGCACTCGCAAACATCTTCATCGCTTCGTCGTATTTACCCTGACGGTAAAGTGCCTTACCGATACCGATGTATGCTGCATCGAAGTTACTGTTTCTCTTGAGGATATCTTCGTAGTCACTTACTGCCGCCTCGTGCTTACGGTCGATTTCGTTCTGAAGCGCTCTGATAAGCACGTCGCCGTAATCTGTACGGGTGTAGAGGGTGATAGTCTGAAGAAGTCCGTCAAATACGAGGAAGTTTGAGCCCTGATAAGCGATGGAAACTACCATTTCGCTTATGTTACCGAGAAGGTCTCCGCGGTCGCCGAATACGAAGAGGAGGTTACCGTACTGGTCGTAGGTAAATATCTTCGAACGGTCGGCGTCAATTATTGACCAGGAGCCGGACGGGCCAAGGGCTACGTCAACAATTCTCGAGGGCTTGCTGGAAAGACCGCCATCGTCGATCTTAACCTCACCGCCCGGGCCGAAGAAGCCGTTACGTCCGAGGATATCCTTACCTGCGGCGTTGAACTTCTTGATAGGAGAATAGTCGCCCTTTTTATTCTTGATAGAGTCCTGCTGATCGGATGCCTTGATAGCAGAGGATGTACAGTAGATAAAGCCCTCGTCGTCGATCGTTATGTTATTATACGAGGTCGAGAGGTTCTTTTTAGCCTTGCTTCTCTGCTTCGCGGTCTGGAAGGTTCTCCAGAAAATCTCCCAAGCGTTGTACGAAACCTTCTGCGCGCCGATATAGCCACGGAATTCGCCGTCCGCATCAAGGGAAAGAACACCCTGATAGATGTCAGGCGATACAACGTAGATACGGTCGGATGCGTCAACCGCAATTGCGGTCGGACGGTACTTTGTATTGTCCTCGAAGATATCCGATTTCGGCTCCTCGAGATGCTTTACGTAGTTACCGTCAAGGTCGAAGATAACTATACGCTTGTTATCGGTGTCTGCAACGTAGATGTTTTTCTTCGTTACAAAACATCCGTTAGGATTGCTGAAGGAGTCCTCAATACCGTTGCTGTTGATAAACGTATCGATCTTGAAACGGTATTTGAGGTTTTTGTCGAGGACGTAGATGGTATTTGCATCCTTGTCTGCAAGGTATACGTTGCCATCGTTATCAACGACCATGTCCGCTACCTTAAGAAGCGGAGTGGGAAGTCCCATGTCCTCATAGTTGAAGGACTGGTTAGGCGTATATGCATGGGGAGAAGCGAGCTGCTCTCCGTCGATGCTGTACGTATAGGTCTGATACGGCTCTGCCGCTACTGCCATCGGCAGAAGGGTAAGGATTGCGATGAGGATCGCAATAAATTTCGTAAATCTGTTTTTCATTGCGACCTCCTTTTAGTCCTTCATACCCGACGAAGCCATCGTTTCGACGATCTTTGACTGGTTGATGATAAAGATTATGATCGGCACGCTCATCATTACGACCGAGCCTGCGCTCGATGCTCCGACCGAGACACCGCTGATCGTTGCGATAGCCGAGTTAAAGGTTTTGAGCTGCTCGGACCAGACGTAGGTCGAGGCTCCTGCGTTCCATACCTGCTGGAAGGTCGTAACGAGAAGCGTCAGCCAAGCGGGCTTGACAAGCGGCATTACTATCTGCCAGTAGATCCTGAACTCACCTGCGCCGTCGATACGCGCTGCCTCGATCATTTCGTCCGAGATGTTGGCATCAATAAACTGCTTCATAAGGTAAAGACCGAGAGTTGATGCCCATACGGGAATTATCGAGATCCAGTATGTATTCAGCCAGTTGAGCCAGATGAAGATGAAGAAGTTGGTAATACCCGTGATAGTCGAGCTGATCATGAGCGACCACTGGATCATCTTGAAGATGCCGACACGTCCCGGGAACTTGATCTTCGAGAGTGCGTATGCGGTAAGAGAGCCGAATACGAGACATCCGAAGGTTGCCGATACCGAAATTATGATCGTGTTGAAGAAATAACGGGAGATCGGTACCCAGGTACTGTTAATGTTTGAGAAAAGGTCAATGAAGTTCTGCGCCGTCGGCTTCATAACGTAGAGAAGCGGCGGGGTGATATTTCTTTCACCGAGAGGCTTTATCGACTCGATAAGAAGATACCACATGGGGAGGAACATGAGCGCTCCGAGAAGAACGAGGAGGACGGTAATACCGACGTCGCCGCCCTTTGAACGGTTAAGAACGACCTTATGGCCTCTGACTCTTAATTTCTTAACTGCCATATTACTCACCCACCTTCGAAAGGAACTTCTGAACGAGTGCGTTCGCGCCCATCATTATTGCAAAGAGGACGACCGCTATGGCAGATGCGTAGCCGTATTCGAAACGCACGCCCATATACTCTACCAGGTGATGCTGCAGAGTCCATGCGACGTAGTCTGTCGAGGGGTTTCCGCAGAGGTTATCAACTATTGCACCGAAGCCGAATGCGCCGGTGATAGCGAGGACTGCTCCGAAGAGGAGGATGGAACGCATCGAGGGAAGCGTGATATACCAAGCCTCCTGCCAACGGTTCTTAACTCCGTCGATAGCGCCCGCCTCGTAAAGCGAACGGTCGACGCCCTGAAGACCTGCGATGTTTGAAAGGAAGGTCGTACCGAGCGAGGTCCAGATAGCGACGACAATACAAAGCGGAACTATGTATTTGACGTCCTTGAAGAAGACGATCGGCTCGGTTATCAAGCCCATTTTCAGCAGCCAACCGTTTACGTAGCCGTAGATATCTCCCTTGAAGAAGATACCCCAGACGAGGTACGCCGTACCTGCAATAGACGGTGCGTAGAAAATAAGCGTTACGATTGCACGGAGACGAGGCGACAGCTCATTTATGAACCAAGCGACGATGAATGCCAGAATGAAGGAGGCGGGGCCCGTCGTGATCGCAAAGAGCATCGTATTCGAGAACGCCGTGATAAACAGATCGTCCGCGAGGAAGAGCTGAACGTAGTTATCAAGTCCCTTCCACTCGGGGAACTGAAGCATATTAAAGGACGTAAAGCTGAGAAGTATCGAAAGAACGACCGGTACGACCGTGAAAGCAATGAACATGATGAGGAAAGGCGCTACCATTACGTAGCCAACCCAGTTTCTCTTCATCTGGGAGCGAATATATCTGCCCTTTGTCATCGCCTTGCCGGCGTATTTCTGGTTTTTCGGCTGCTGAGGCTTTACATCTTTTTTAGTTTTTGTCATGATGATTTACTCCTTTTGATGTAATTTCAGCAGTTACTTGTTTGCGTAGTCGGGATTGGTGTAATATCTGCCCGAATGATACTTGCCTTCAATGTCGATATAGTCCATCTTGAAGTCGTCTCTCTTACGGGCGATTTCCTTGTTGATGTAAACGACACGGTCCTGAAGCTGCTCTGCAGCATCGGAGGAGGTGTTATATACGTTCATGAATGCAGAGTTTACATAAGTGCCGATAATGTAGTTACCGGGATATTCGGGAATTCCCGCAAGCCACTTGGTCTGCTCTGTAAGAGCTGCAAGCTCCTTTTCGGTCCATGCCTGACCGAGAAGCGCCTTGATCGTCGGAGCGTTATACTTCGTCGTCGGATTTGCGCTTACCATGATGGTCTCACGTCCGAGGAGGGTTTGTGTTTCGGGCTCTGCCATCCACTTGATGTATTCCCAAGCGTTCTTTACAGCCTGCTGCGAGCCGCCTCTCGGAATAACTCTCGAAGAGACTGCAACGTGAGAGGTGCGGTTAATCGTTACCGTTCCGTCCTCGTTCGTCTTCTCAACGCCACAGAGAGGAGCCATTTCCCAAAGTCCACGGATATCGTAGTAGGACATAAGCGTGTTATATGTGCCGATAGCAGTTCCGAAGTAGATCGGAATTTCACCGGTACGGAAACGTGTAAGGTCGTACTTGACCGAGCACTTATACTTCGAGAACATATTACAAAGCGACTCGAAAGCATCAAGGGCAACATTTCCGTCAAGGCTCACACGGTAGCCGTCCTTTTCGTAAAGCTCGCCGCCCATCTGATAGAGGAAGAGCTTAAGTCCGGTAAGACCGTCAACATCTACGTTGGTTCCCGCAACTGTACCGGGCATACCGACCTCAAGGTCGGCACTCTGGAGCGCGGGAAGGATCTCATAAAGCTCTTCCCAGGTATTCGGAACCTTAACTCCGTTTTCATAAAGAACGTCGGAGCGGTAGAACATCATGTAGAAGTCCATATACGAGGGGATTCCGTAGGTATGCGTTTCACCCTTTGCATTCTTCATCTGCAAAGGAGTGACCGCTGCGCCCTGGCCCATGTTCGCCATGACCTCGTCAAAGCCGTCCATAGTATCGAGCGCCTTAACTGCGTCACGAAGTCCCCAGGTTATCGTATCTACCGAGGACATTTCGGCAATATCAGGTCCCATGTTAGCCAGAATTGCCTCCGTAAGTCCTACGGTTATGACCTTCATCTTGACCTGTATTCCTGTTTTTGACGTAAAGTGTTCGTCAATCAAGCCACGTGTAATAAGCGCATCCTCACGTCCGAGTGCGGAGGTGATCCACTGCTCGATGACCATATTCTGATCGACCTTTGTGCCCTCCTTGACCTTGAAGTCGACCGTCGTATAGTCCATGAAGAAGGAGCCTATAAACGCCTTTATTTCAAACCAGATAACCTCAAAGAAGTTAGCCTTTGCTCTCGGGAGTCCGTCGTCAGTTCCCTGAACTGTAAAGTAGTCTATCTTAAGGGGCTGAGAAAGGGACGCATAGAGCCAGTTTGAAAGAGCGATGATGTAGTTTTTGAATGTAACGAAGTTGGGAGCGATCTTATATTCGTCCTCCATCTTCTCAAAGAGCATTGCAATTGTGTTTAGCGTTGCGACCTGGTCACCAAGCTCGCCGGTAACTGCCTCGAGCTCGTCTGCAATGCGATAAAGGTCCTTCGACGCCTGAACGATGGTATCGATAGCGTCGGGAACGAGGCGCTTGAAGCCGTAGTCACGGTAAGCGTCGGGAGTAGGGCCGGTAAGCTGAAGGATCTTCTTATATGCGACATTGAGATCCTCGATCATGTTACCGATCTCGTAAACGTACTCGGTCATATCTCCGAGAACTGTTTCAAAGGTTATCTCATTCGTACCCTTTTCGAGGTAGAAAAGGAAGGTCTGATCGCCGTTCGACGCATACGTCGACTGCCAAGCAGAATTGTACTTGAAACGGATATTCGATGCCTCCTGGAACTGAAGCTCGCCGTTGACGAGGATTCTGCGGGAGGTGAACATACCGATAAGCGCATTCTGACGGAAGCGGATAGCGATGCGGTAGAGTCCTGTTTCAGGCACTTCAACCTTGTACTTCATCCACTCGTTTACCGTCGTGCTGTTGACGATATTGTATCTGATCTCACGAGGGCTCTGCGGCTCAGTCAGCGACGACGTACGGTCGTTCTGAGGATACAGACAAGCGTTCGAGATAAGAGACGGGTTTTCCGCCTGAACCTTTATCTTGCCGCCGATTGCGTTTTTAATAACCTTAACGCCCTCAGCCTGCTTTGCGGCAATGAATTCCTGGTATGTAGGAGCTGCCTCGTAGGGATAGAGGGTGATCTTCGAGATTACGATAGGCTCACGGTTTGCCTCGAAGGTAATTACGTGCTCGCCTTCGGAAAGCGTGAACTGGAAGGGCTCCATCGTGTAGCCGAGCCAGTCACGGAGATAGTAATCCTGCCACTCGGGCTTCTCGTAACGAATAGGACGAACGTCGTTTCCTGCCGCGTCAGTCGGGAATATGCAGGTTCCGTCCTTGCGGTAGTCAAACTCGGTATACGCCCAGTTTCTCGGGAAATAGAAATATCTTGCCTCCGAGAAGGGAATGTAGCCGTCGATGTAGAGAGTTCTTTCGATCGTTGTCAGCGTAGAAACCTTTACGCCGTCCTTTTCCGCGATCGGAAAATACTCAATTTTTATTGCGTATTTTGCTGTTTTGGGAATGTTTATTTTCCAAGACGTTCTTCCCGATTCGGGCATATAGAGAACGTCGCCCTTGCCCTCGAAATCCTTGAGGATCTCGACATTTGCCGTTGTGTTCGCGGCGTCGTAATCAATGGCATTGATTACTTCGTCCTTTTCAGCAACATCAGCAGGGTGTCTCTGAATGTACGAAAGATAGGGAGAGCCGGCGTCGCCGACTGCAAGATTGTCATGGAACGGAATATCGGTAAGCAAATCGGCAATTTCATCTGCTTCCGACTCCCCTGCGCTTACTGGAAGCACAGAAAAACCGCCCAACAGAAGGACAAACGAGAGAAGTCCCGAAAGTGCCTTCGTGAAGAAAGAATGTTGCATCAATCTTTTCCTCCTATGGTGAACTGACTATTGGGGGAATGCGCCTCTGATTCCGTTCGCAACCCGGAAGTGCCGAAGCGACCTTTGATACCGTTTGTTCCTCTGAACCGGTCGGCATTAAACCGTTCCTATCACTATCCTCATCTGCCCTGCCGTTCGGCTTGCCGCACGGAGGGAGGCAGGATAAGAAATTTCATCCGAAAGGGGCCCCCGGAGACATTCTGAAATCCAAAAAAAGGGCAGAATATCCCCTTTGATTTTTATACTATAATATAATAACATACTTTTTTCTTACTGTCAAGGCGCGCGTGGCGCGCGTTTTCATAATAAAAAGCGTTGAAAAGCGATTTTCGACGCCCAAAAACCCGTTTTTTTCATCAAAATAAGGCGGTTTTTGCTTCGTTTTGTGGCGTTTTGGGAGCTTCGAAAAATTATTATGGGTAATTATTATTTACCTTTGGGCATTATCGGCGTGACTATTTATAGTGTTTTCTTGCGTTTTTATGGTCATTTGAGTAATTTTAATTTACCTTTTAATTTTTTATTGTCACTTTTCACAACACTTTTGGCACTTCGCCCCCTTTTGTGCAACCCTCACAAATTGCAGGCGCAATTTTCTACATATACGTCATATGCGTTTTTTGCGCCCTTTTTCGGCCTCATCATCTCCTTGACAATGACGGCATATAATGATATAATAAGGAAGCAAACTTTACGGGAGACTGTTCTTATGATAGGAATTTTCGATAGCGGGCTTGGAGGCCTTACCGCCGTCAAGGAAATGATAAAGCTCTCGCCCTGCGAGGAGCTTGTATATTTCGGTGACACGGGACGTGTTCCCTACGGTAGCCGATCCTCCGCAACCATAACCAAATACGCCTGCCAGGACGCCGCTTTTCTTATGAGCAAGAAGGTCGATGCGATCGTCGTTGCTTGCGGAACGGTCAGCACGACCTCCCTTTCGTATTTAAAGGAGATCTTGCCTATTCCCGTGATCGGTGTCGTTGAGCCGTCGGCGGAAGCGGCGGTCAAGGCAACAAAAAACGGCAAAATTGCCGTTATCGGAACTGCCGCAACGATAAGAAGCGGCGCTTTTGAGAAGGCTATCACGGATCTTATGCCCGATGCCGAAATAATAACGCAGGCGTGTCCGCTTTTTGTTCCGCTTGTTGAAAACGGATTCGTGCAGAGCGACTGCGAGATCACCCGACTTGCCGCAGAGCATTATCTTAATAAGATCAAGGAAAGCGGCGCCGACACGTTAGTTCTCGGCTGCACGCATTATCCGATAATTGCCGAGATCATTTCGAAGGTATTGCCGGGTGTAACTCTTATAAATTCCGGGGCTGAAGCGGCGAAAAGAGCCGTCGAGATGCTCGGCAAGAAGAATAGCGAAAAAGAGGGCTCGGTCAGCTATTATGTCAGCGACGATCCGACAATGTTCATATCAAGCGCTTCCCTCTTCCTCGGAAAAGAGATCAGCGGAACGGTTGAAAAGATAAACATAAACGAATATTAAAAAATCGCACGGCCGTTTGACCGTGCGATTTTATTGTATAAGGTAGATTTTTATGCGTGTGTGAGGGCTTTTTCGGCTCTCTTTTTTTGCCATTCGGCATTTTTTAAGCGCTTCTTTTCATAATACTCGTCATCGGACGGCTCACGCTTTTGCATTTTTCTGCCGACACGGTAGCTGCCGTCCTTATTCTTGATGCAAAAGAGGAAGGCAAGATATTTTTCTCCGCATTCGCAATCGATCTTTGCCATCAGCTTGCCACGGCGGCAGGAAACCCATCCGCCGCTATGCATCAGCTTGCGACATTCGGGGCAAACGAAGGTGTTTACCTCCTCGTCGGATATAATTTCACCGACCTTGAGGAAGCATCGGGAAATCGACGGGAGCTTTGAGCTTCTCGTAATATCGTCATAACCGAGGATGCCTGCCGACATATCGAGATGGCGGCAAACGGCGGCGGTGCTTAACGCATCGTTCAGCGCATCGTGCGCATCAAACGGCGGCTCGCCGAGAAGCTCCATTGCAGCCGTCAGGGAATGCTGACGCTTTTCCCTTGTCACCTGCGAATCGAATATCGGCTGAACGTCGTAATGAGGCGGCAGATCGTCTGTCGGAATACCGTGCAGAGTCATATTATCCTTCAGCATCGGAATATCGTCACAGCCCCAGGTAAGGAGCGTGCAATCGCTTCCGCACCACTTGCGGAAAAACCTGTAAGCCAGCGGAAAGGCATTACCCCGCTTTAAATCTGCGGTTTTTATTCCGGTCAGCTCCCTGACCTTGTAATTCATTATCTTATAGTGTCTCGGTGAAACCATTATCTTGAAAACGTCGACGGTATTGAAGCTCTCGTCAAGCTTCACCGCTCCGATCTGCACGATTTCGCCGCGCAGCTTGATCGGCTCGGTTACGAACTGCTCCTTCGACAGCGCCTGATTCCATTCGAGATCGAGGACTATGTAATGCATAATTCATCCTTATTTTTATTAAGCCCTTATACTTTGTCAAGGACTCTCGTTTCGCCTCGCTTCATGAAGAAGCTGTTATCCGAAAGACGGTATTCGGTGTCAAGAAGCGTGCAGTAAACGGTCGTTTCCGCCTTGACGGTAACGGTTTTTTCGTCTTCTTCCACGATTCCGTACTTTTCTTCGCCCCACGGCAGATTCTTATATCCGTTCGGGAGGAAGAAGGCTCTGTCGCAAGCGCTATCGAGAATCAGAACGGTCTTTCCGTCAATAATTTTATCAAGCTCCGCCTTGTTTACCGAGTAAAGAAGCTTGCTTTCGTTAAGAGCGCTGAATTCGCCAAAAGAAATATCGGTTTCATTTCCGCTTACGACATTATAGGCGTAAAGGCGCCAAGCGCCGTTTGCTTTATTTCTGCCCGAATGGCAGACGTAAGCCTTATATTCGCCCTTTTCCTCGGTCAGCGAGAGCATCGTTTCCTTCGCGCCTCGCTTGAAGGAATAAAATGCAGGCTTGGGCGAGGAATAATAGTCGACCACCGACCAGCTGTTTGCCGCAGGCCAACAGTCGTTATACATCCAGTAGAGTATTCCCGACGAATACCATGCATTTCTTCTGTACAGCTCTATCGAAAGGCGAATTCTCTCGCACTGAAGATACTGCATTTTTCTTATGCGGTCAGCTCCGTCGGTATATTCACCGAAAATACCCTTTGCTGCCATATCAATATATTCATAGAGAGAATATTCAAGGGCGGGATTGCTCTTTGTGTGGTATTCCGATACAGTTGTGTCGGAGCCGAATATATCCTCGTCGGTCATGAATTTGCGAAGCGATGACAGGTACGGCATACCCATTGCAGGCTGTTCTGCGCAGAATCGGGTTAGGAATCCATCAAAGAATCTGCGGTAATCCGAGAAATCTCCGTCGGAAATATATTTGAAGATATATTCAAGGTACATCGTCACGTGCGAGGTGCCTCTCGTTCCGCAAGCGTAGAGCGAGCCGCCGTAGGGGCTTGAGGGCAGGAAGCGGCGCTTCGGATCAAGCTCGGAAAGCGCGGGCTGAATTCCCTCAAGGGCAGAGCGACGGCCTCTGTAATTCTTCTGATTATCGTCACCGAATGCGGCGTTTTCATTGTCGCCCGTCCACCAGACGAGGCAGGGATGATTGCGGAGGCGAAGCGCCGCAGCTCTTGCTTCAAGCTTAAGCTTATCTATAAACCAATCGCTGGTTTCGGGATAGGAGCCGCACGCCATAAGGAAGTCCTGCGTGACAAGTATTCCGTATTTATCGCAGAGAGCGTAAAACGCATCAGGCTCGAAAATGCCGCCGCCCCATACTCGAAGCATGCGGAAATTACCCTCACGGGCAAGAGCTATCAGCTTTTCAAACTTTTCAGGGCTTTCGTCAGACACAAACGGCTCGGACGGTACCCAGTTTGCGCCGGGACAGAAAATTCTTACGCCGTTTATAAGCAAAATAAAGGAAGCAGACCTTTCGTTTTTGTCCCAGAATTTTTGGGTTACATGCTCCTTACATTCAAGCGCCTTCGCCATTTCGGGCGTGCCGTCCTCATCCTCGATCTCGATGATCTCGGCAGTACGAATTCCGAACACCGTTTCGGACACGGTCTTTCCGTCAATATCAAGGACAAGTGTATAAAGAGGCTGATCGCCGTATCCTATCGGCCACCAGAGCTTGGGATCTTTGAGGTCAATTATTTCGGTTATAACGGTGTCTTTGTCGCCGTTCGCTCTCGGGCAAATTCTGCGGCTGCGGCTGATAAGCCTTTCGCCGTCGGGAGAATAGAGGTTGAAATTCACGAAGCTTTCGCCTGTAATATCCTTAAATGTCGCTTTGGCTACTATCTTCGCACAGTAATCGTTTATGCTGTCGGTGTAGACGTATATGTTATCAAATCTGTCGGGGCGAAGCGTTTCAAGCGTGACGTCACCCGAAATTCCCATAGTAACGAATCTTGCTACCCAGTCCCAGCCGTAGGTGCATTGCATTCTGCGGGTATTAAGGCGCTCGGTTGTGAATGCGCCCTCGAGCTTCGGAAATCCGTCAACCTCCCTTATCGGAGAACGGAAGCGCACCTCGAGCTGATTATCACCCTTTTTAAGTATGCCGTCAACAGAAAAGGAATGAGGAATGAACATATCATCCGCTTCACCTATCTTTTGTCCGTTAAGATAAATATCGCAGTAGGTGTCGAGGCAGGAAAAATTGATAACAGTATTTTCTTCAACCTCATCAAGCTCAAAATTACGGCTGAAGGTCACGTCACAGTTTTCGATCCACTGACTCTCGTCATTGTTCATTCGGTAAAAGAGGTCGGGCATCAGGCCTGCATTTATCAGGTCTTTATGAATACAGCCCGGAACGGTTGCTTCGATATTATCGATGTTCCTTTCACCGATTATTTTTGCCGTCCATTTTCCGTTTAGATTCATTTTATTTCCTCAAAGCAAAATATTGTAGTAATATATCGGAAGCGCCGACCAGCCGTGGCAGAGGCTTCCCGCATTATCGAAATCGGCTTCGCCGAGGGACGTTTCCCAGAAGGTCGTTGCGCCGGCTTCAAGCATTTTGCCGTATTCTCTGCGAATCTCGTGGAGAATTATCGGCGCAAACCTGTCACGGTCGTTCTTGATGAGCGCATCAAAGCGGAAGGAGTTCATGCTCAAGGTGTTGGGGACGACCTTTAAGCCGCATTTTCCTGCGCCGTTATTTGAAAGGATCTCAAAAATTACGCTCTTATCGACCTCGTCTGCTGCTCCGCAAAGAAGGCAGAGCGAGTTCGTAAGGACGCTGTAAACGCCTTGATGACGGTCAAGGAAGCTTTCAAAGAGCTTCGTTTCTTCGTTATAGAAAACGTCCTTGAGCGCTTTATTAAGCGCATTTCTTTCGGCTTCGTACTTTTCCGCATCATCATCGTGTCCGAGCTTTTTCGCTATATAGGAAAGATCTGCAAGCGCAACCGAAAGGAAGGCGTTTATCGGAGCTTCGATGCTTCGTACCGTTTCATTGAAACGCCCCTCCATGGTCTCCGACCATTCATAGAAGTTCCAGTAGCCGCCCTCTCCGTAGAAGTTTTCGATAAGTCCGTTTTCACGCTCCTTATTTAAGAAGGTGGAAATGAGGGCTTTCATCATCGGATATTTTTCGCGGACGAATTCAATATCGCCCGTGTAATAGAGATATTCCTTCATCTGCGTGAAAAAGGCGAGTGAGAAGGAGGGAATTGCGATAACCTGTCCCGACGGGTAGCACAGGTCAAGAATTCCGTCAGGGCGAAGTCCTTGGGTTATAAGCTGAAGACACGCCTTCGCAAAATCGGTCTCCTCAAAGACGTGATAACCGCAAAGCATCTGGTTTCTGCTGTCGAGAACGTAGAGCGCCTGCTCACGCCACGGGCAGTCCTCGTAATGCTCATGCATACAATGGCGAAGGGTATTGATACAGGTTTTGTAAATTCTTTCGTCAAGCTCGTTTTCAATTGAAATCGGCTTTTCGGTTATCGGATAGGGTGTCGGGCGAATTCCGAGATAATTCACCGTCGCTTTTCCGTAAACAAACAACTGGAAATAGCGTCCGCCGAAGCGTCGCATGGGGTTAAGAACGTGGTTGCTTCCCTTTTTGCCCTTGATCTCAACGGCAAAATTACGCACCGCGGTACGGCATCTGCCATCGGTCAGATGCTCACCCCAGCCGATCTCAACATTGCAGCCGCTTTCAAGCTCAATATCAAGCTCCAGCAGTCCCGTCTGTTCAGAGCCGAGGTCAAAAATATAAAATTCGCCGTCAGCGCCGCTTTCATCCTCATAAAGATCGGCGTTCTGCATTCTGTCCGCCGCGCGGTCGCCGCCCTGCAAGGTAAACGTACCGCTTTTAACAAGCTTGCTTTCGACTCGGTCAAGAAGCAGAAGCTTCTTTATCGGGCGAATATACATCTTTCCCGACGCCGTATCGGTTACGACCGATTCAGTATATTCGGTCTCGGTCGCATTCATATCGTAAGCGAAGGTGAAGCCGAGCTGATTCGTTATTTTGCTCTCAACGTGGGAGATGTAATACGGATCGATGCGCGACTCGATATTCTCGTTAGACACGAGGATCGCTTTACCGTTATTGAGAAGCTCAAA
>JAZNXR010000114.1:0-28911 GCA_045593985.1 Eubacteriales bacterium | reverse complement strand
AAGCTCGGTTTTACCAACGCCGGTAGGCCCTGCAAAGATAAAGGAAACGGGCTTTCTCTTTGCGCTTACGCCCGCGCGGTTTCTTCTTATGGCACGGACGACCGCATCAACAGCGTGATCCTGACCGATAATTTTACCTGCAATATTCTCTTTCAGTCGCTCGAGCTTGGCAAAGTCATTTTCCATTATAGAGGAGGCGGGTACACCTGTCCAGATCTCAATAACCCTTGCAAGATCTGCTCCCGTGAGAGCAAGCTTATCCTTTTCTGCACGAAGCGAATCAAGCCGCTGGGCAAGGTTGATTTCTCTTACCTTTATCTCGGCAAGCTCCTCGTACTTTTTGTTTTGATCCTCGCCCTCTGTCGTCTCGCGAGCCTCGATATCAGCTCTTAAAAGCGCAACCTCGGATGCTTCCTTTTCGACAGCCTTGTATTCATCAAGCACCTTTGAACTAAGGGCTACGTGAGAGAGCGCCTCGTCAAGCAGGTCTATTGCCTTATCGGGCAAATATCTATCGGTTATATATCTTTCTGAAAGCGTTACTGCCTTATAAATAAGGTCGTTTGGTACGGATATGCCGTGGAAGGTCTCATAATATGTCTTAATTCCCTTGAGGATCTCCACACAGTCACTAATAGACGGCTCATCGATAATTACAGGCTGGAAACGGCGCTCAAGCGCAGCGTCCTTTTCGATATACTTTCTGTATTCGGTAAGCGTGGTTGCGCCGATAACCTGAATTTCTCCGCGAGAAAGCGCGGGTTTGAGGATATTTGCGGCGTTCATGCTTCCCTCAGCATCTCCTGCGGAGGCAATCGTGTGAACCTCGTCAATAACGAGTATGACGTTCCCAAGCGCCTTTACCTCGTCGATCAGGCCCTTCATTCTTGTTTCAAACTGACCTCTGAATTGTGTGCCCGCAACGAGTGCCGTCATATCGACCAGATATACCTCTTTATCCTTAAGCGAAAAAGGCACGTCTCCTGATGCAATGCGAGAAGCAAGAGCCTCGGCGACAGCGGTTTTACCTACACCGGGCTCACCGATCAGGCAAGGATTATTCTTCTGGCGGCGGCAAAGAATCTGCATAACTCTCTGCAGCTCGCGGTCGCGTCCGATTATTGCATCAATAAGTCCGTTTCTTGCTTTTTCGGTAAGTGACGTACAATACTGCGAAAGAAACTTCCTACTCGGTTCTTCCTTCTTTTTATCTTCCTTTGGCTTCTTTTCGTTACGTCCCTTTGAGGGCATATTGTTTCCGAATGAGCCGAGGATTTTCATGAAGTCAATAGCAGGAGCCTTTCCCTCCTCGTCATCTCCTTCGTCAATGATCGCAGGAAGATCGTTTTCGTCCATCTCGGGCTCGAGTCGGTCGAGATCATCCTCCGAGATGCCGTATTGCTTCATAAGAGCATCAACCTGCGCAATCCCAAGACTCTTGGCACAACGCAGGCAATAGCCTTCATTTTCAATTTTATCGTCAATCATTTTGCCAACAAAGACAACTGCGAGTCGCTTATGGCATTTAGTGCAAAGCTGCATAATATTTCTCCAGGTTTGTTTTGCTTATTTTAGAAAATCAAAAGGATCGATTTCACCAAGGAATTTTACTATTTTCGAATTGTCAACTACGCTGTCAAGCGCAATTCCGTCGTAAACCACCGACAGATGCGGAAGCAGCGCAGAAATCGCAATGCTGAGTCCCCAGGCAAGAAGCAATCCAGATATAGCTCCCGACACTCCGCCGAGAAATTTATCAATACCTCTCAAAATCGGCAGTTTTGCAATAGCGCAAATTATGAGAGATATAACAAAGAGCAAGAGATAGAGAACGACGAAAACCAAAAGGAATGCAAGCGCCTTCGATATTCCCTTCGCAAGCGGCGCCCCCATCAGCTCTGCTATCTTGTCACGCTTGGTCTGCTCTGTTTCGCCGTCATTAAAGTTATCATATAGCGTCTCAACATCTTCAGTCTTAGTCCCGAAACGGTCAAGAACCTTTTTAAATGCTTGCGGCATTTCGTTTACAAGTGTATCAACACTAATATCGGGGATATCGTCTTTGGCGCTTGAAACCACCGCGTTGTGAATGAATTTGTCATTCAATTTAACGGCAATGGCAGGGCTGAGCTTAACAGCTCCTATAAGCGCGATAATTACGACAACGAGGCCGATTATGCCCTTAATGAATCCTCTGTTTATGCCTCTGATGAGACAGCAAGCAAAGGCAACAATTACAATAACGTCAATCAACAATGACATTTAAATATCCTCCAATAGTTATTCTCCGAATTTTAGCGGCTCGGCTCCGCCCGAATAACAGACTATTACGGCATCATAATAGAACACAATATCCTTTGCATTCGGCTTGATCGGCGCTTCCTGCGCTTCCCTTGTTGTTAAATCGATCAACACCGCCCTATCCTCGAAAAGAAAACAAACCTTATCGCTTCCGGGGAGTATTTTGATAAGCTCGCCTTCAAGGGATGTAGTCATTATAAGCTCTGCGTATTCGTTATATATATTTACTGTTTTATCGTAACCGAGGACAGTATTATTATACACAGAGACAATGAGCGACGAATTCAGCTCGAGATTATGTGACGAAAGGTTAGTCAGATCAAGAGTTGCCCGTCTTTCGCCGTTAGGTGAATAGACAATGGCGCAATCAGAAAAGATAACCGCAAGGTCACCGCTCTTCAGCCATTCGCTCTTAAGCGGAATTTTTCCGCTTTCATATACCGCAAAATCGGGAGTTTCGCTTGAAATACCGAGAACGAGAATTTCGCTTTCAAAAGCGCCGTCTTTATCGTATACTGAGGAAATCGCTACCTTGTTTCCGGCTTCATTCAGGCTGAGAGCAAGAACGTATTTATCCTTTTTGATCGTATTTTTGAGATTGAAGTTCTCATCGTAGAGATATATGATGCTTCTGAAGCTATCATCTCTTGTAACAACGCCGTAGCTTCCCTTATTGGAAATATCCGCAAGCGTTATCGGGAAACTGAATTTCTCTTCACGCAGCTTCGCAAAGGAGTTGTGTATCGAATAGGAGCAGGTTGTATCACCTCTGTCGTATATCAGCATATATTTATCCGATATAACAAGACGGGGATTATAAAATTTGTTCGTGTCGCTGTATGAAAGTGCTCCTGACGGCTTATACAGCATCGTTGAGCCGGCATTTATCACGGCAAGCTCGCCGCGGTAAATACCGAAAGAAGATGTCGAGCCGCCGCTGTAAATCACCGAGTCAAAGGTGTTTCCCGACAGTACGCCTGTAATATCAAGATCCTTTAATAGATATTGGAAATTCTCGGGCGTTATGTCTTCGCTGAATGCTGTAAGCATCGTGATGGCAAAAACAAAGGTCAGTAAAATTGACAGATATTTGAGTATCGCATATTTTTTTGCGATCTTAATGAAATAAGGATTTTCTTTGTCAAAGGCATCGTCATACTTCGCCTTCGGCATTTTTACAGTACTTCTCTTCTTTATAAGTTTATAACCGCTTTTTTTCGGTTTTTCGTACTCAGCGGGAATTTTTTCTTTATTTTCCTCCATTTTTGCCTCCTTTCCTGATGTTTTATATCATTCAGTATTTTACGGAATAAAGATACAGGCCTTCAGCGGGAGCGGTTGCCCCTGCATTAGCTCGATCTTTACTTTCGATAATTTTCGTTATATCGTCTTTTGAAATTTTGCCTTCCGAAACGGCTATCAGCGTTCCAACGATTATTCTGACCATGTTGTAAAGAAAGCCGTTTCCCCGAACGGAGATCGTTACAATGTTGTCCTCCCGAAGAACGGAGACGGAATATATTTCTCTTACCGTATCCTGAATCTTTGATCCTGTTGACATAAATGATGCGAAATCGTGCTTGCCAACGAGATATTGGGCGGCTTGATTCATTAAGTCGGTATCGAGCTTCTTCGGAAAGAAATAGGCTCTTCCAACCATAAACGGATCACGCGTAGGAGCGTTACAGATAATATATCTGTATTCCTTTTCCTTGACGCAGTAGCGAGGATGAAAGTCGGGATCAACCTCAGCTGCTTCTCTTACCGAAATGTCATCCGGCAGATGCGCATTAAGTGCGGCAGGCAGCTTTTCTGGCTTTATCTTCGCATTATCGCTTTCAAGTGTTGCTTTGAATCCGACGGCGTGAACACCTCGATCGGTACGGGAACAGCCTGTGATCTTAGCTCCCATACCGAATACGGCATTTGCCGCATCGGTCAGCTTTTCCTGAATTGAAATGCCGTTTTTTTGTTTTTGGTAGCCGCAATAGCGACTGCCGTTATATGAAATCGTCAATAAATATTTCACGGTAATATCCAAATTAAGAAGAAATTATTTGACAGCACTATCAGAACACCGAGTAGAATCATCATCGCAAAAAGCAGTGCATCTCTTACCCCAAAGGAGGTTTTGGACATTCTTGTTCTGCCGTCACCGCCTCTATAACAGCGACATTCCATTGCAACGGCAAGATCGCTTGCACGTCTGAAGGCTGAAATGAAAAGCGGAATAAGCACAGGAACAAGCGCCTTTGCTCGCTTAATAAGTCCACCGGACGAGAAGTCGGCTCCTCTTGCCTTTTGCGCGCTCATGATCTTATCGGTTTCCTCGACCAATGTAGGAATAAAGCGAAGCGCTATTGACATCATCATTGCGAACTCATGAACGGGAGCCTTGACCTTCTTAAGCGGCGCCAAGAGCCGTTCAATTCCGTCCGTCAACATTATAGGGGATGTTGTATAGGTCATAAGTATCGAGCTTCCGAGAATCAGGCAAACGATTCGGATGACCAATACTACGGCAAAAACAACGCCCTCGAGGTATACCGTAATAAACCTCCAGTGGAACAGCACCGTGTCGCCTGTGTAGAAGAACACGTTATAAATAGCGGTAAACGCAAATATAAACACGAGCGGTTTAAGTCCCTTTAATATTATCTTGACAGGCACACCTGAAAGCGCAATAAGCGCCATGGTTGCCACCAGCAAAATAATGAATGAGTCTATCGACTTACAAAGGAATACTGAGACTATATAGAGAAGCGAAGCAATAATTTTCGCTCTCGGATCTGCCTTATGAAGAAAGGATTTGCCCGGGAAAAACTGACCGAGAGTTATATCTTTAAGCATTACGAGCCCCTCCAATCTTTGAAAGGATCTCGGCTTTTGCAGCGTCTACGGTAAAAATATCCGTTCTGACGTCAATGCCCTTATTTTTCAAGGCATACATAAGCTTGGTTATCTGCGGAATATCAAGTCCGACAGACATAAGCTTCTCTGCGTGCGAAAAAACCTCTTGACAAGCACCCTGCATAAACAGCTCACCGTCGTTCATAACAATGAGATTATCGGAATAACGTGCCATGTCCTCCATGCTATGGCTGACAATAATGACGGCATTCTTTCTCTTTCGCTGATATGAATATATGCCGCCGAGAATATCCTCACGTCCGACCGGATCAAGTCCTGCGGCAGGCTCGTCAAGAATAAGGACATCGGGATCCATAGCCATTATTCCTGCGATTGCGACACGTCTTTTCTGCCCGCCCGAAAGGTCGAAGGGAGACGCTTTAAGATACTGCTCCTCAAGTCCGACAAACAGCGCGGCTTCTTTTATGCGACGGTCAATTTCCTCGGCGGGAAGCCCCATATTTTTCGGCCCGAAAGCAATATCGTCATATACCGTATCCTCAAAAAGCTGATATTCGGGATACTGAAACACAAGACCGACCTTGTGACGCAAGGTCTTGAGGTCATAGCCCTTGGCTCCGATATTATTTCCGTCAAAGAGCACCTCGCCCGATGTTGGAAGGAGCAGTCCGTTCAAAAGCTGTACCAGGGTGGATTTACCGCATCCTGTATGACCGATAAGTCCCGTAATACAGTTATCCTGAATTTCGATATTTATATTGCGAAGGGCATCCTTACGGAACGGTGTTCCCTCGCTATACGTATAGTTTACGTCTACAAGCTTTATTTTTGTCATTTTTTCAGCAACGCGGAAAGAATTTCCGCCCCCTCCTCCACTGAAAGAATATCGGAAGGAAGCTTCAGACCTTCAAGCGACAGATCATAAAACAGCTCCGTTGTCTGCGGAACGTCAAGACCTGCCTGACGAAGCTTGGCTACGTTTGAAAATACTTCTTTCGGAGTTCCGTCAAGGAATACCTCGCCCTCGTTGATAACGACAACTCGGTCTGCCTTAACTGCCTCGTCCATATTGTGGGTTATGAGGATAACCGTGATTCCCTGCTCAGAATTGAGCTTTTCAATTGTGTTCATGACCTCTTTTCTGCCTTGCGGATCAAGCATGGCAGTCGATTCATCGAAAATGATGCACTCCGGCTCCATTGCAATAATTCCCGCAATGGCAACTCTCTGCTTCTGACCGCCCGAAAGACGGTGGGGAGCATGAGTGGCGTATTCCGTCATACCGACGGTTTTAAGAGCGGCGTCAACACGGCGCTTGATTTCCGAAGGCTCAATGCCGAGGTTTTCAGGGCCGAAGGCAACGTCCTCCTCGACTATTGTAGCAACGAGCTGATTATCCGGGTTTTGAAAAACCATTCCGATTCTGCGCCGTATCTCGAAAAGCTCGTCCTCGGTCACGTCGGGGGCGGTTATATCAAAGCCGTCTATAAGAATTTTTCCGCTGTCGGGGGTGAGTATCATATTAAGCAGCTTTGCAAAGGTACTCTTGCCCGAGCCATTGTGTCCGAGAACGCAGACAAAGGATCCCTTTTCAATTTCAAGAGATATGTTTTTAAGCACATAATGCTTATTTATATTGTCTTCGTCATCGTAGGTGAAGATAAGATCCTCAACCTTTATAAAAGGTACTGACATTTTTATTCCTTTAAAAAATCATTTTGTCCATCGCGAGGACGCTCCGCAAGGAAGCGACCAACCCGTTTGTTCTACCGGAAGTCCTATTTCGTCGGATGTTACTTTTCCGCCGTGCTTCGGTATTATATTCCTACCGACGATATAGCCCATCGTCGATGCCGACAAGCCTGTCGTATAGGAGTTGAGAAGGAAGAAAAGAGGATTGTCGGAAAGCAAGGTCGACGCCAGGGCAACGAAGCTGTCGATATTATCCTCGAGAGTCCATTTTTCGCCGTTAGGCCCACGTCCGTAAGATGGAGGATCCATGATTATCGCATCATAGGTATTTCCCCTTCTCTTTTCTCTTTCACAGAACTTAAAGCAATCGTCAACTATATATCTTATCGGCGCCGTGGATAAACCGCTGAGTGCGGCGTTTTCCTTGGCTCTTTGCACCATTCCCTTTGATGCGTCGACGTGACAAACCGACGCTCCCGCCTTAGCGGCGGCAACGGTTGCTCCACCGGTATAAGCAAACAGATTAAGCACCTTGATAGGACGCCCTGCATTTTTGATAAGCTCGGAAAACCAGTCCCAGTTTACCGCCTGCTCGGGGAAAAGTCCCGTATGCTTAAAGCCCATGGGCTTTATCGAAAACGTAAGATCACGGTAGCTGATCTGCCATTCCTCGGGGAGATCGTTTTGATTCCAGCTTCCACCGCCACTCTTTGAGCGATTATATACGGCGTCTGCTTTTTTCCACGCAGAATGAGCGCGGCAGTTCTTCCATATAACCTGCGGATCGGGGCGAATCAAGGTGTATTCTCCCCATTTTTCAAGACGGCATCCGTCGGAGCAGTCGAGAAGCAGGTAATCCTTCCATTTGTCAGCTGACCACATATTCAGTCCTCTTGTGTACTAAAGATATCAAGCTGGTTTCCGTTTACGGTATTTCCGCCAAACGGAATTCCAAGATGCTCATAAGCTAATTTTGTCACGCATCTTCCTCGGGGAGTGCGGCTAAGGAAGCCGATCTGCATAAGATACGGCTCATATACATCCTCAATCGTTATTGCCTCCTCGCCGACCGTTGCGGCAAGAGTATCAAGACCAACAGGGCCGCCGCCGTAAAACTTGATAATAACTTCAAGCATTCTTCTGTCAACGGCATCAAGTCCGAGCTTGTCTATCTCAAGGCGATTGAGCGCATAATCAGCTATTTCTCTGTCAATAACGCCGCTTCCCTTAACCTGTGCGAAGTCACGTACCCGTTTAAGAAGTCGGTTAGCAATACGAGGCGTACCGCGGCTTCGGGAAGCAATTTCCTTTGCGCCGTATTCGTCTATCGGAATATTGAGAATGCCCGCACTTCGCTTAACGATAGTCGCAAGCTCGTCTACTGTATAAAGCTCAAGCTTAAGAACAACACCGAAACGGTCACGAAGCGGAGTTGCGATCTGTCCTGCTCTCGTCGTTGCGCCGATAAGTGTGAACTTCGAAAGGCTTAAAGGAATGCTTCTTGCAGCAGGGCCTTTACCGATTATAAGGTCGACAACGTAGTCCTCCATTGCGGGATAAAGTATTTCCTCAACCGTCTTTGGAAGGCGATGTATTTCGTCGATAAACAGAATATCGTTCTCTCCGAGGTTTGTCAGAATCGCAACGAGGTCTCCGCCCTTTTCAATTGCGGGGCCTGACGTGACTCTGATATTTACACCCATTTCATTTGCGATAATTGCTGCGAGCGTCGTTTTACCGAGTCCGGGAGGGCCATAAAGAAGAACGTGGTCAAGCACCTCGCCACGGCTTTTAGCGGCGTTAATATATATCTCAAGCTGCTCCTTCGCCTTTTCCTGACCGATATATTCGCTTAATGTTTTCGGTCTTAACGTCGGCTCATTATCACCGTCATCATTCTCGGAAAAAGACGAGGACACTATTCGTGACTCGAAGTCATATTCAAATTCGCTATCAAATTCTGCCATTTGTTCCCTCTCCTTACTTCATTAATCTCGCAAGAGCCGTTCGCACGAGAGCCTCGACCTCGCTTGCCGGATCAAGCCCCTTAAGAGCGTAGGCTGCTTCGGATCTCGTGTATCCGAGAACGAGAAGCGCATCTGTCGCGGCGGCAATATTATTTGAGCCGGATGCAGAGACGAAGCCCTCGCCCTCGTAATCTCCGTCGGGAGAAATCTCTTTTCCGATCTTATCCTTCAGCTCGAGAATAATTCTCTGGGCGGTTTTTGAGCCGATTCCCTGCGCCTTCGCTATTGCCTTGGAATCGCCGTTTACAACAGCCTGAGCGAAGCGCTCGGGAGACATAAGCGAAAGAATCGAAATTGCCGATTTTGCACCAACACCCGAAACCGAGATAAGCATTCTGAAGGTTGCAAGCTCGTCGAGAGTGTAAAAGCCGAAAAGCTCCATTGCGTCCTCTCTGACGCTAAGATGCGTATAAAGACGCACGTTAGAGCCAATCTTACCTGCAAGCTTTCCGAGAGTATTTCCGCTGATATTTATTCTGTATCCGACGCCTTGCGCATCGATTACAGCGTTCACGGTATCCGCGAGTACAAGCTCGCCGCTTATGTAGTAGTACATATTCTCTCCTTAATTCATGTTAAAGTAGCCCTTGATTCTTGATGCGCCTGTATGTGCATGACATATTGCAATTGCAAGGGCATCGGCTGTATCGTCAAGCTTTGGCATTTTTTCGAGCTTAAGTATGGTCTGCACCATCATCTGCACCTGCTTCTTTTCCGCCTTGCCGTAACCTACAACAGACTGCTTGACCTGAAGCGGTGTATATTCATATATCAAAACACCCTTTTTCTTTGCAGCAAGAAGCGCAACACCTCTTGCCTCGGCAACCGAAATTCCCGTTGTAATGTTGTTGGTAAAGAAAAGCTCCTCTATTGCCATTTCGGCAGGACGGTATTTTTCAATCAGCGCCGTCATGCCGTCATATATCAAGCTCAACCTATCCTCGACCTTGGTATGTGCGGGAGTTGTTATTGCGCCGTATGCAATTGTCGTAAACACGCCCTTCGTATAGTCGATTACTCCGTATCCGACTATCGCAAGCCCGGGATCTATACCCAAAATTATCATTACTGTCCTCTTTCCCAATGTGTAAAAACACCTTGGGCATTTTAATTCATACTATTATATCACACATAGCAGGATAAGTCAATTTAAAGAGCTAAAATTTTAATATAATATATAAAATATTTAATTATTGTTTACACGGCCACGGGTTTGTGCTATAATAGTTATAACTATTTATTACGAGGAATACAATGAAAGCGAAATTCAAATCTATATTTTCGAGATTTAACGATTGGAGAATCGAGCATAGCTTCCTGATTTTGGCGTTTTTAATCCCCATTATCATAATGTGGATGATATATATCGCGCTTGAAGTCTTTCCTTTTGGTGAGAACTCGGTGCTCGTTCTTGACCTGAACGGTCAGTACGTCAACTTCTTTGCTGATCTGAAAAACAAGCTAAGCGAGGGAGGCTCCTTTCTTTACTCCTGGACAAGGTCTATGGGCGGCGAATACATGGGCATTTTTGCTTATTATGTATCCAGTCCCTTCTCTTTCCTTGTTGCGCTGTTTTCGCACGAAAACATAACCGAGGCGCTTCTGCTTATCATACTTCTGAAAGCAGGAACAATGGGCGTTACGATGTCTTACTATCTTAACGAGACCTATAAGACCAATCCCATTAATACAATTATTTTCTCTACCTGCTACGCCCTCTCGGGATACGCCGTGGTTATGGCACACAACACAATGTGGTTTGACTGCCTTATTTATCTGCCTCTTGTCACGCTCGGAATAGAACGGCTCGTCAAGCGTGGAGATTTCAAGCTCTTTGTTTTCTCGCTAGCAATGTGCCTGTTAACCTCGTTCTATATCGGATATATGGTTTGCATTTACGTTGCTCTCTACTTCTTCTGCTACTACCTCGCAAGCAGTCACAGATTCGGAAACAACTTCTGGCTTGAGGATAATCATTTCTTCAAATCATTTGCAAGAATCATTATTTATTCAGCAATTGCTATTGCGATTTCTGCAATAATCATCCTGCCATCCTACACGGCTCTCCAGTTCGGAAAAAGCACCTTCTCCGATCCTGATTTTGCATGGACACAGCGATTTGGATGGCTTGATTTTCTGGTAAAGATGCTCCCCGGATCTTACGATACCGTTCGTCCCGAGGGACTGCCGTTTGTTTACTGCGGAATTATAACCCTGCTTCTTTTGCCGATCTACTTTATTACCTCCCGTATCAACTGGCGTGAGAGAATGATGACAGGAGTAATGCTTTGCCTTATCCTCTTCTCATTTAATATCAATGCGCTTGATATCGTTTGGCACGGCTTCCAGAAGCCTAACTGGCTGAACTACCGTTACAGCTTTATATTCATATTCCTTGTTCTCGTTTGCGCCTACAAGGCGTACTCAAATCTTCACCATCAAAACTTCAAAAACGTAGCGATTACCGGCGGCATACTGATTCTGTTAACTGCTGTTATTCAAAAGCTGAACTACGAAAACGTCAGTGACTTTACGACGATCTGGTTCTCGATAATTGCTATCGGGGTATTCTGCGTTGCACTGTACTTCGTTTACCGAAAGAAGTATAAAATAATGGGGACTGCCGTTGTCCTGCTTCTCGTCTGCGCCGAGCTGTTCGGCGCCGGACTGCTGAATGCAATGGCGCTTGACGAGGACGTTGTTATGTCCTCTCGCAATTCCTATAACGACTTTTATCAGGCGGTGCAGCCGATGGTAGATCATGTCAAGAAAATCGACAAATCTCCCTTCTACCGCATGGAAAAGAACTTCCACCGTCAGGTAAACGGCCGCACGAACGACGCTATGACGCTCAATATGTACGGCATTTCCAATTCGACCTCAACGCTTAATAAGTCTATAATTGAGCTTTTGCACCGTTACGGCTATGCATCTCGCTCTCATTGGTCACAGTACCTCGGAGGAACTCCGGTTTCCGATGCCTTTATCGGAATTAAATACGTTATCTCAAACGAGCAGATCCAAAACGGTGTTTGGAAAGAGCTCAACACAATGACTGTTAGTGATGAACACCGCTCAGAGATTGTTGACTATCCCGAAAAGCTGTATCTTTACGAAAATCCCTATGCCCTCTCTCTTGCATTCGGCTCGTCGGATATGATGAAATATTTCGATATTTCCGTATACGACTCTCCCATGCATTTAATGAACGCAATGGCAACTGCAGTTTTGGGATATGACGAGGAAGTTTTACTGTTCGAGGAGCTATACCTCTTTGATACAACCTACACCAACATTAAGACAGATTTTGCTACCAATCACAAAAAATTCAGCCCCAGAAACTCCGGCCGTTCTGAAATTGAATATGACGTCGAGGTAAGAGCAGGAGAGCCTGTTTATATGTATATCCCGACCGATTATCCCAGAGAATGCCAGCTTTACGTCAACGGTGAATATATCGGTGATTACATGGGAAATAAGAGCGACTGTGTGCAGTATCTCGGCATCTTCGACTACGATCAGATGATAAACGTCAAGCTTGTGTTAAAGGAAGATCCCATTTATATCAAAAACAATCAGGATTATTTCTTCTCGCTCAATACTGACCTTTTTGCAAGCGTATTCAGCGAGATCGCCGAGTCAAATCTCAATATCACAAAATTCGAGGAGGACTATATCGAGGGCACCGTAAACATCAAGGAAGGACAGAGCCTTCTTTACACCTCGATAACCTTTGACGAAGGCTGGATTGTTGAAGTTGACGGTAAAGAGGTCGACCTTATTAAGGTAAACGACAGCCAGATTGCGATTCCGATTACAGCAGGCACTCATAAGGTGACCTTCACCTATCGCCCAAAGTGCTTCGTTTACGGCTCTGTTATTTCGATCGTGGGACTGATTGCCTTCGGGGGCGCTATTGCACTGGACGAGATCAAGAAGGCTCGTGATAAGAGAAAATGGGCAGAACAGAATAACATTTTTTAAACGAATAAGCCCTTCATAATGCGTCAATCCTTTTATTAACATATTAAGGAGAAACGCTATGCAAGGGCTTAATAACAAAGTCAAAGCTATTCACGGCTACATTTTTATCATATCCTGCGGAGTAATTTTCGGCGCATTAATTGAGACCTTATATCAGGAACGTGCTGTTTTCGCTTCCTCGATTATCATGGGAATTTTCTTCGGTATCACCCATAGAGTCAACTGCGCTCTACACGATGAGCCTATATACACAAAAGCCTTGATTTCGACTTTTTTAATTACCGGAATTGAGCTTATTATCGGTTTCATAGCAAATCGAATTTTCTCGCTTCACTTATGGGATTTTTCCGATAGCATGATTCATCTTTTCGGACAAATTTGCCCCCGTGAGATGCTTATTCGCTTTATTTTTGCATATCCTATTATTTATCTGAGTAAATTCGCTGACAGACTTTCTGTCGGCATAACAGGAGAAGCTGATGGCTAAAAAGAAAGACAAAAGAAAAAAGCAAAAACGACAGGGCTTCAGGCTGATATTAGCAGTAATACTACTGATCATCGCAGCAATTGCGCTCAAAGTGATCCCCGGCGCTTGGGAGTTTCTTGCTAAATATCTTCCCTTTATAGAACAACCAAGAGAAATCACCGTTCCAGACGGAGAGATGGCGGTGCATTTTCTTGACGTAGGTCAAGGTGACTGCTCGCTGATCGTAATGCCTGACGGCAAAACCGCATTGATTGACGCATCTACCAATGACGCCCGCGACAGTATCCTCGAATATCTGTCAGTAAACGGTGTGAAGCATATTGATTACTTCATACTCACTCACCCGCAC
The DNA here is from genome assembly GCA_045593985.1 of Eubacteriales bacterium. Taxonomy (GTDB): domain Bacteria; phylum Bacillota; class Clostridia; order Oscillospirales; family CAG-272; genus Colimorpha_A. Next base: position 15,200 of record JAZNXR010000114.1, on the reverse strand, counting down.
GCCGACCATATTGGAAGCGCAAGGGCTGTAATTGAAAGCCTACCGGTTGGTAAGGTCGTCATGACCGATATTGAAACCAACACCGCGGTTTTCGAAAACCTTTTAAAGGCTATTGATAAAAAGAATATTCCTATACATATTGCAAAGACAGGCGAGATTATTACGCTTGCAAATGCTAATCTGAAGATCCTCGGCCCTGTTAAGAAAACGGACGATCTAAACAATATGAGTATCGTATGCCGTCTTGATTACGGCAAAACATCGTTTATCTTTACAGGCGATGCCGAAGAGCCGGCGGAAGCGGATATGCTTGAGAAACACTCGCACTCCGAATTCAAGGCTGACGTAATCAAGATAGGTCACCATGGAGCAAGCACGTCAAGCTCGCTTGGCTTCATTAACGCAGTTAAGCCAAAGTACGCTGTAATCAGCTGCGGCAAGGACAACACCTACGGTCATCCGCATACAGAAACGATAGATACATTAAATCAACTTAATATTCAGTATTTCAGAACAGATAAACAAGGTAATATCGTCTTTTCAAGCGACGGAGAAAAGGTAACGCTTCTTCGACCGACGTCATAATCAAAAAATCCCCCTGCTTCTGCAGGGGGATTTTTATCATCTTGGCTCAATCATCGACTGCCCGGTCAGCTCAAACAAATTACCGAATCTGAAGCCTTTGCTTTCAAGCGTACTTAAAAGCTCGTCAAGAATCGCCGCATTCGTATCCGAGGTCGGATGGAGCAGCAGAATTTCACCGTTGTGAAGTCGACTCAAAAGCTTATCAAGCGCCTTTTGTCTATCCATCTGCCGTCCATTATCCCAATCGTCATAGGCACAGCTCCAGAATATAGTTTTATATCCAAGCTCGTTTGCCCACATAAGATTATCTCGGCTGAATTTCCCCTCGGGCGGTCGATAAAACGGAAGCGCTTCCCTTCCGACGTATTCAAGCATAACAGAGTTTAACTCGTCAAGCTCGGCTTTGAAGTCCTTGATCGACGTGATTTTTGACATATCCTTGTGATTTGCTGTATGATTACAAACGAGATGTCCTTCGTTTATCATTCTCGTTACCAGCTCAGGATTTTTTACAATCAAATTCTTCAGAATAAAAAATGCGCCGGATGCATCGTGCTTTTTCATAATATCAAGTATTTTCTCTATATTTCCGTTTTCGTATCCCGCATCGAATGTTAAATATATAACCTTATCGTCATCCGTCGCATCATCGTCAAGATAATATCCGCCATGCTCTTTAATGAAACAAAATTCACTCGGTAGTGGCGGCTTTGCTCCGTTTTTGCTTTTTTTGCAATACCAGCTATAAGTTCTTTTCGCATTTAATGTCTCGGCGCCGCTGACCGATGTCGGTAACAGACCGAGCAAAATCAAAAATATCAAAAGAGTCTTTTTCATATAATTCCTCGCTAATTTTCTTATATATATTCTTTGCTTATTTCAATCGAATAGTCACACATTTTTTTGACAAAAATCAATTTTTTAACCGCTTATGCCTCTTTTTTCACCTGTTGGAGGTTATTTATTTACAAACGAATTTTTTTGTGTTAAGATAAAAACAGCAAAGGAAGGAGGGATAAAATGAAGCTTCGCACTGTTGTTTATGACGGCGATGAGGAAATTGTTATTTCCTGCCGTGAGCGTGACGACAAGATCATCTTTATAGAGGATCTGATCAAAAACGCTATCGGTCAAAACGATTCGCTTTTGCTCACGTCAGGCGACATACAGTATTTTATCCCAATCAAAGAAATTCTTTTCTGCGAAAGCTTTGAAGGCCACACAATTTGTCACACGAAGGACAAGGTGTTAAATTCCACATACAAGCTGTTCGAGCTTGAAAAGATACTTTCACCAATGTTTTGCCGAGCGTCAAAATCAACACTTATAAACTGCCGTGAGGTCTATTCAATCAGGAAAAACCTTGCGGGAGCATCGGAGGTATCATTCAGATCGACTCTGAAAAAGGCGTATTTGTCACGAAGCTACTACAAAATGTTTATGGAAAAAATCAACGAAATGAGGACGTAAATATGAATAACGATTTTGAATACGAAAAGGATCACGTAACGAAAAAAGGCAATACCGTGCATTTTAAGATCTCCTTCAGCAAGCTGGCTTTCGGTCTTCTTTTTATCGCCTTTGCGGTGTTTTTGATTCTTGACTCCCTGGGTGTTTCATTCGGAGTTTTAAGCACTCTGCCTGCTTGGGTACTCATACTTTCAGTATTAAATATCGCTTGGCTTATCGACCGTATAGTTAAGCTTAAAATTTCGGAGATTTTCTTCCCAATCGCATTCTTGTTTATGCTTTTGGAAAGCCACATCGCAAGATGGTGTAATCTTAAGAACGAAAACATCATCGATAACGGGATCGTTTTCCTCTGCGCCTTCTTACTTATGCTGGGCGTAAGCTTCCTTACTCCGAAGGGGAGAATCCGTATAAAAAACGGAAAGAAACTATATTACCACAGCGGCGTTCACAGGAAAAATTCCGGCTCAGCATCGACCATTTACGTTGACTGCGAAAACAGCGAGGATGACGTTCTTATAAAGAACGAGCTTGGCTCCTGTAACGTCTATTTTTCAAACGTAGATAGCTATAATGGAAACATCACTATGAACGTTCATAACGAGCTTGGATCAATGACTATCCATGTTCCGAGCGAATGGCGCATTAGCACAAACATATCAAACGAGCTCGGCTCCGTCTCCGAGCCCGATGATTCGGGAAAAGGCGATAAGCTTCTTCGCATAAACGGTCACAACGAGCTTGGCTCGCTTCGCATAACGAGAGTATAACATAAAAAACAGTCGCTATGCGGCTGTTTTTTCTTCTTATTCCACTTGTTTTTTATCGTAAAATATTATATAATATTGGCGTATGAAACGAAAGGAATATCAAGATGAATATTAAAGAAATTTCCGAGATCAGACGCCGCTTCAGAGTTGAAAGAACGAACATTTCACGCATTCGCGGCGCACTTATAAATGAAAAAAAGGAAGTCATTTCCCGATTCGATCAGTCGCTCAACATTATCAGCGAGGAAGACGCTGAAGCAATACTGAAGATCCTGAAAAAGGCGCTGTCAGGCTCTTTAAACAAGAATCTGATTGACATTTCATTCTCAAATCAGCAGGTGCTTGAAAGCACCGAGCATAGAATGCTTTCTGCCTTGAAGGCTTCTTCCCTTTCGGACGACAAGGCAGTTGAGGAGCTTATTGAATCGATCCGCTGCTCGTACAAGGCAGAGGGAAATTATCTTATCATTCTTGCAACGGATACCTATGACGTCCCAAGCTACGGCTCTGACGGCAACAAAAAAGAGGACAGCGGCGAGATCTATTCCTATGTCATTTGCGCTATCTGTCCCCTTACTATGACGAAATCAACTCTCGGTTACAGGCTCACAGAAAACGTCATTAAGAGCAATCTTCCAGATTGGGTAATAGGCGCACCCGACGCAGGCTTCCTCTTCCCTGCCTTTGACGGCAGACGGTCAAATATCTATAACGCCCTATTCTATAACCGAGACAAAAAAGACAACAAGGCAGAGCTTATCGAAGCGCTATTCCGTAGAGAAGCGCCGATTGCGGTAGCGATCCAGAAGCAGCTGTTTTCAAACATTTTCCGTGACACAGTTGCGGAGGACTGCGATATAGAGGTCGTAAAGGATCTTCAGGATCATCTCGGACAAATGATTGAAGAACATAAGGCATCAAAGGATCCCGAGCCTTTGACCGTTACAAAATCGACTGTCAGCGATATCCTCAAGAGCTGCGGCATTAAAGAAGAAAAGCTTACAGAATTTGAAACGCACTTTGATGAAAGCTTTGGAGAAAAAGCATCTGTTTCCCCCGAAAACCTTCTTAACGTCAAGCAACTTGAGGTTAAAACTCCCGAGGTTTCGATCAAGCTCTCATCCGACATGTCCGATCTCGTTGAAACACGGGTTATTGACGGTCAGAAGTTCATTATGATTCGTGCCGACGGAATCGTTGAAGTAAATGGCGTTGAAATCAATATAAAATAAGAAAAGCTCTGTTGCCGAGGCAACAGAGCTTTTTTGTTAAATCATTCTTCCTTCTTGGATTCAGCGATAACCTTTTGAGCAATATTAGCAGGCACCTCTTCGTAACGAACGAACTTGTAGGTGAAGCTTCCCTTGCCCTGCGAGAGCGCACGGAGAACGATCGGATAATCGGTCATTTCAGCCTGAGGAGCTTCGGCTTCAAGAAGCGTGTAGCCCTTCTTATTAGCGATATGATCCATACCGAGGACTCTGCCGCGACGCTTGTTAAGATCACCGATTACATCACCGACGATAGCATCGGGAACGGTAATCTTGAGCGTGCCAACAGGCTCGAGAAGGACGGGATTAGCGTTAATAAGCTCTTTATAAGCAAGGTTAGCAGCAAGCTTGAACGCCATTTCGGAGGAGTCGACGTCGTGATACGAGCCGTCATAAAGATCGGCTGCGAGTCCTACCATCGGATAACCCGAAAGAACGCCTCTTGCCATTGCCTCTGTAAGTCCCTTTTCAACTGCCGGGAAGTAGTTCTTCGGAACTGCACCGCCGACTACGCTTTCAGTAAAGATGAGGCCTTCCTCTTCGCTCGGGGAGAACGTGATACGAACGTGACCGTACTGACCGTGACCGCCCGACTGCTTCTTGTGCTTTCCTTCAGCCTGGATGCGTTTCTTGATGGTTTCACGGTATGCGAGCTTGGGTTTGCTCAGCTCAACCTCTACCTTGTTTCTTTCCTTAAGCTTGTTTACGATAATATCAAGGTGGATATCGCCAAGACCGGAAATAAGAAGCTGCTTTGTTTCAGCATTATTCTCGAAGAATATCGTCTTATCTTCTTCACGAAGACGAGCAATACCGGTTGCGATCTTATCTTCATCGCCCTTGCTCTTGGGAGCAATAGCCATAGTCATATATGCCTTCGGGAAGGTTATCGGCATATACGGAAGCATATCCATGTTTGTAAGAGTATCGTTCGTAGCGGTATCGTTAAGCTTCTGAATCATACCGATATCGCCGCAGCAAAGCGACTCGACCTCAGTGGTCTTCTTTCCTCTTACCTCGTAGATGTGACCGAACTTTTCGACAGCGCCGGTACGAAGGTTTCTGAGCATCATCGTATTATCAAGAGTACCCGACATAACCTTAAAGAAGGTCTGCTTACCGAAGAAATCGGCAACCGTCTTAAATACGAAGATCGCAGGCTCCTTGCCTTCCTTGTCGATTGCGACGTCGTTGCCTTCAGCATCGATTTCAACCTTTTTAGCGGTGTGACGGGGATAGGAGTCATTGATGGTATCAAGAAGTGTAGCAACACCCCACATCTTTCCTGCGGAGCCGCAGATTACAGGGCAAATCGAGCCGTCGATAATTCCCTGATGGATAGCTTCAACAGCTTCCTCACGTGTGATTTCTTCGCCCGCAAAATACTTTTCCATAAGCTCGTCGCTCGTCTCAGCGATAGCTTCAAGAAGCATATCGCGGTAGGTATCAACGTCACTTTGGAATTCATCGGGAATTACTCCCTCATCATAAGTACCGTCCTTATTAAAGACACGGGTTTTAAGGTCGATAAGATTAAGGAATCCGGTTACCGCACCGTTTTCAACCATAGGTATAAATAGCGGACAAATGCGCTTTCCAAAGTTTTCGCGAAGCTGATCGAAGACCTTACGGAAACGGCATTCAGGATCGTCAAATTTATTGATGAAGATAGACTTAGGAAGTCCTGCCTCGGTCGCATATTCCCATGCGAGCTGTGCGCCGACCTCGACGCCTGCCTTACCGTCAACAACGATAAGAGCCGCATCTGCTACTCTGATCGCCTGCTTGACTTCGCCTACAAAATCGAGGTAACCGGGGGTATCGAGAAGATTTATCTTTACGTCCTTCCAAAATACAGGAGCGATAGCGGTCTGTATTGAGAATCCTCTTTTGATCTCTTCGGAATCAAAGTCACAGACAGTATTTCCGTCGGGAGTCTTTCCGAGACGGTCGGTCGCTTTCGTGAGATAGAGCATTGCCTCGGCAAGAGAGGTCTTTCCGGACCCGCCGTGACCGAGAAGGCAGACATTGCGAATTTGAGCTGTTGTGAACTTGTTCATTGGTTAATTTCTCCTTGTGAATAAATACATGATGCTTAACAGTATAAAACATCACCTTTTTAATTATATAACATTTTTTGGCTATTTTCAATAGGTCGAGAGAAAAAAATGATGCGATAAGTTAAAAATAATGAAGTGTTTTTTGTGCATTTCACACAATTTTCTCCGTTATTATATATTATTTGACAGGATAATATGTTCATTTTGAAAACAAAAAAATCTCCGCAAAAGCGGAGATTTTTCTTCAAAACAGAATTTCGTTATGATATTTCGTTTCCATTTCGGAGGCGAAAATATGAGAATCATTCGATAGCTGAAGCACTCTTGGAACAACGAATCCGTCGCCCTTAAAATCAATAACGGTAACAGCAGAATGTCCCATATCGAAGCGTGTTGCAAAGCTTGAATAAGGAATATCAAGGAGTGTGCTCAAAAACTCAAGGCCAAATCCTTGATGTGCAAAGAGAGCAATTCTATCGTTATTAGGACGCTCTGCAATATAGCCGTTGCCCTCGTGCCGATAGCCAAGTGAAAGCATAAAGGAATCAACTTCCCTTCTCATACGAGCCATTTCCTCATCAAGCCAAGGCATTTTATCGAAGAATGGATGCTTGTACCACTCACGGTCGAGCCTTCTGACCTCCTCCGAAACAAGAATCGGAAGCGACTCTTTATGACGGAAAATCCAATCCCGACTTCCGTCACTGCCTGTATAAAACAGCGCCTTTGCAGAATACGCCTCGTTGCACCAATCCAAGATTTCTATTTGCTTGCCAAGCGCCTCGGCGGTCGGGGTTGCGGTCAAAATCGCACGGTTTGAGCTTGAAGCATAAATCCTGTCGGGATTACAAATCTTCATTCGTGAAACAAGCGCCTCTGCCTGCTTGTGACCAAGCTCGGTTAAGCTGTCGGGGCTGTATATAGGATCACCGTGACGAACGTAAAACAGTAGCATAATTTCTCCTCAAAAAAGCAAAACGGGGTGCAAGCACCCCGTTTTAAAAATCAGTTGTTAACGAGCTTTGCAATCTCGTCTGCGAAGTTTTCTTCTCTCTTCTGGATTCCTTCGCCCTTTTCGTAGCGAACGAAGCCCTTGATAGAGATCTTTCCGCCGAGAGCCTTAGCGGTATTCTCAACGTACTTGCCAACCTTTTCGTGATCTTCGCCCTTAACGTATTCCATATCAACGAGGCAGTTGTTGTCATAGAACTTACCGAGCTTACCGGTAATGATGCCCTCAAGCACCTTCTCGGGCTTGCCTGCCATCTTAGGATCGTTTGCGAGCTGTGCCTTGATGATTTCCTTCTCGCTCTCGATAACGCTTGCGGGAACGCAGGTTCTGTCGAGGTAAGGAGTAGGATATGCACCAACCTGGAGAGCGATGTTCTTAGCGAACTCCTCAAAGCCTTCCTTGTCAGCGCAGTCGGTGTCGAAGTTTACGATAACGCCGATAGAGCCTGCACCGTGAATATAGGTGCTGGTTATACCCTCAACAAGAGCGAAACGGCGAACGGTGATCTTTTCACCGATCTGGAAAATGAGTTCCTTAAGCTTTGCTTCAACAGTTGCACCCTCATACTCGGAAGCAAGAAGAGCCTCTACGTCTGCGGGATTGGTGTCGATAATGCACTTAAGAAGATTCTTAACGAAGCTCTTGAAGATTTCGTTCTTTGCAACGAAGTCAGTCTCTGTGTTAACTTCGATAATAGCGGTCTTATCGCCTTCCTTGAGGATATCAACGATACCGTCAGCAGCGATTCTGGTAGCCATCTTGGACTCAGCCTTAAGCTCACCCTTCTCACGAAGGATCTTTATTGCCTTTTCTACGTCGCCGTCAGCTTCAACGAGTGCCTTCTTGCACTCCATCATTCCGATACCGGTTTTAGCACGAAGATCTGCAACATCTTTAGCGGTTATATTAGCCATTTGGATAATTCCTTTCTGAATGTCGTTTATAAATGAGAATTAAGCGTTCTCGGTTTCCTCGGTAGCTTCCTCAGCTACTGCAGCCTCGGAAGTCTGCTCGCCCTGCTTGCCCTCGATAACAGCATCAGCAATTACAGAGGAGATGAGCTTAATAGCACGGATAGCGTCGTCGTTACCGGGAATAACGTAATCAGCGTCATCAGGATCGCAGTTAGTGTCGATAATTCCAACAATCGGAATACCAAGCTTCTTAGCTTCTGCTACTGCATTCTTTTCTTTTCTGGGGTCAACGATAAATACTGCGGAGGGGAGGCCTTCCATGTGCTTGATACCGCCGTAGGACTTCTCAAGATCAGACATCTCCTTAAGGAGAGCTGCAACTTCCTTCTTAGGAAGAAGATCGAAGGTGCCGTCTTCCTGCATCTTGGTAAGAGCATTAAGACGAGCGATGGATCTCTTGATGGTCTTGAAGTTGGTGAGCATACCGCCGGGCCAGCGCATATTTACATAGAACTGTCCGCAACGAATTGCCTCTTCCTTGATTGCATCAGCGGCCTGCTTCTTCGTACCAACGAAGAGAATGTTTCCGCCTTCGGCAGCAACCTCACGAATGAACATGTAAGCCTCGTCAAACTTCTTGACGGTCTTCTGGAGGTCGATGATGTAGATGCCGTTTCTTTCTGTGAAGATGTACTCCGCCATCTTGGGGCACCATCTTCTGGTCTGATGTCCGAAATGGACGCCTGCTTCGAGCAGCTGTTTAATGGTTACTACTGACATTTTTATGTCTTCCTTTCTTCGGTTTTCCCACCACGGCTACACAGGTTATTCACCGAAGAGCGTGCCGTGTGTGTATTTTTTAACCAAACGACAGTATAACATATATATTTATTAATTGCAAGCGATTTTTAAGGATTTACAAATTATTTACAATTCAATTCGCTATTGCTTTATTTTTCCTTATATGTTATAATGTTTTCACTACTTTTTTCGAGGAAATCTTATGAATAATTCTACTTCAAATCAGCTTTTGAGCTTTATAAGTGAGTCGACCTGCTCTTTTCTCGCAGTAAAGACCGCGTCGAAGCTTCTTGATGAGAATGGCTACAAAAAGCTCGGTGAAAATGAAAAATGGGAGCTTATCCCCGGCGGACGCTACTACGTTACGAGAAATCAGTCCGCAATTATTGCCTTCAATATTCCCGAAAGCATCTCTTCCCTTTCGTTTATGATCTCGGCGTCTCATTCCGATTCGCCCTGCTTCAAGGTAAAGTACAATCCCGAAACCGATGCTTCGGGTTACACTAAAATTAATGTTGAAGCGTACGGCGGAATGCTTCGTGCGACATGGCTCGACCGTCCTCTTTCTGCAAGCGGCAGAGTCACTTATACTGACGGCAACAAAGTCATAAGCAAGCTGATCGACCTTAAAAAGCCGCTGTTTATGATACCGTCGGTTGCAATTCACATGAACAGAAGTGCGAACGAAAACGCATCTTACAATCTCGCAACCGATATGCAGCCGATAACGGGAACCTCAAGAGCAAAGGGATCGCTTATGAAGCTTATTTCCGAGAGCATCGGTATAGCTGAAAGCCACATTATCGGTCACGAGCTTTTCCTTTATCCCGTTGATGACGGCACCGTCTGGGGAGCTGACGACGAGTTCATTTCCTCGCCCCGTCTTGACGATCTTCAGTGTGCCTACGCATCACTTCGTGCGCTGATCGAATCAGAGTGCGGCGATGCGGTTGCAGTCGCTTACGTTTCCGATAACGAGGAGGTTGGCTCGGGCACCAAGCAGGGCGCTGATTCCACCTTCCTTTACGATACTTTATCCAGAATCAACGCTTGCTTCGGCAACGATGAAAACGGCTTAAGACAAGCGCTTGCCTCATCCTTTATGGTTTCTGCGGACAATGCGCACGCAGTTCATCCGAATCATCCCGAATATGCCGACGGAAGCCACCGCCCGGTAATGAACGGCGGTATCGTCATCAAGCACGCCGCATCGCAGACCTACACGACCGACGCCATTTCAAGCGCCATCTTCGCCGCGCTCTGCAATAAGGCGGGCGTTCCGCTTCAGCATTTCGTTAACCGTTCTGATATACGCGGCGGCTCGACACTCGGCAATATTTCGGGCACTCACGTTTCGATAAATACCGTTGATATAGGCCTTCCGCAGCTTGCAATGCATTCATGCTACGAAACCACAGGCGTTAAGGATACCGATTACCTGATTTCCGCATTGAAGATGCTCTTCAGCTCGTCGGTCATTATGACGGGTGACGGCGAATATGAGGTAAAATAATGACAGAGCTTGAAAAGATACATTCTCAGGATCTTTATCTGTGCGAAAGCGAAGAAATAATGACCGAGCAGTGCGCTTGTCTTGAAAAGCAGTACGACTACAACGCTACCCGTCCGTCGGAGGCTGAAAAGCGCGAAGCGCTCTTAAAGGAGATGTTCGCAGAGATCGGCGAGGGCTGTTATATTGAGCCGCCTCTTCACAGTAACTGGGGCGGGCACAACGTCCATTTCGGAAATCACGTTTATGCGAATTTCAATCTCACCCTCGTTGACGATACACACATTTACGTCGGTGACAACACCATGCTCGGACCGAATGTCGTTATCGCAACGGCAGGACATCCTATTGAGCCGTCACTTCGCGAAAAGGCGTATCAGTACAATATTCCCGTCAGGATCGGAAGTAACTGTTGGCTCGGCGCTGGAGTAATTGTTCTGCCCGGCATAACGATAGGCGACAACACCGTCGTCGGCGCAGGAAGCGTCGTTACAAAGGATCTTCCGCCTAACGTAGTAGCTGTTGGAAATCCCTGCCGTGTGCTTCGCCCGATAAGCGAAAAGGACAAAGAGTATTTCTTTAAAGACAAAAAGATAAATTGGAATAATATAGAATAAATTTGATCCGCCGCTATTCGCGGCGGGTTTTATTTTTATTCGGTCAATAATATTATATGAGAGCGTTAATCATATAACGTGCAGGAATATCTTTTCGCAACCGTTGGTTGCTGAATAATTTCCAACTTATGTTGCTTGATTTAATCAAACAGCTGTGTTAGCATAAACGTATTGTTACGCAAAAATCGAAATTCAGAAAGGAAATACTATGACTATCGGTGAAAATATTGCAATTCTGCGTGAAAAGGCGGGGCTTTCTCAAGAGCAGCTTGCTGAAAAATGCTCGGTATCAAGGCAGTCAATATCCAAATGGGAAACAAATCAGGCGTTTCCGCAAATAGACAAGGTAATACAGATGTCGGAAATATTCGGAATCAGCATTGATGAGCTTCTCAAGGTAAGTCAAAAGACGGTGGCACCTGCATCCTCGTCGCCGTCGGGCAAATACTTCGGCACTGACGGCTTCCGAGGTGAAGCAAACGTCGGGCTGACCTCAATGCATGCATACAAGATCGGCCGATTCCTCGGCTGGTACTACGCTTCGCCCCTATACAACGGCGAAAAGCACGGTAAGCGTCCGAGGATCGTTATCGGAAAGGATACGAGAAGATCAAGCTATATGCTTGAATACGCTATCGTTGCAGGAATAACGGCTTCGGGAGCAGACGCTTATATGCTTCACGTAACTACAACTCCGAGCGTTTCCTACGTTACGCGCCAGGACGAATTTGACTGCGGAATAATGATAACCGCATCGCATAATCCCTTTAGCGACAACGGTATCAAGGTCATTAACCGTCACGGAGAAAAGCTTGACGACTACACCGTTTCTCTGATTGAAAGCTATCTTGACGGCAATCTTAAGAAGCTGAACGTGCAGGCAGACGATATACCGCTTGCGCACAAGGAGAAGATAGGATGCATCGTCGATTACGTCGCGGGTAGAAACCGTTACGTCGGATATCTTATCTCGCTAGCTTCACATTCCTACAAAAATCTCAAGATCGGACTTGACTGTGCAAACGGAGCTTCGTGGATGATAGCAAGATCGGTATTCGCCGCATTGGGTGCAAACGTCACGATGCTCGGAACCGAGCCGAACGGCCTTAACATTAACGACGGCTGCGGCTCAACTCACATTGAAAATCTTGCAAACGCCGTGCGAGAAAAGCATCTTGACGTTGGATTTGCATTTGATGGCGATGCCGACAGGTGCATTGCGGTTGACGAAAACGGAAATACCGTTGACGGCGATGCGATAATATATCTTCTCGGAAAGCGCTTAAAGGATCGCGGCATGCTTAACGGTGATACCGTTGTAGCTACAACGATGTCAAACGGCGGACTTATCTCTTCCCTCTCGGAACTCGGAATAAGCTGCGTTCAAACCGACGTCGGAGACAGATTCGTATACGAATGTATGCAAAAGAACGATTATGCGCTCGGCGGTGAACACTCCGGACACATTATCGTTAAGAAGTATGCTACAACGGGCGACGGAATCCTGACTGCGATAATGATAACGGAAGAAATATGCGACCGCAAATCTACACTGTCAAAGCTCACCGAGGATATGAGATACTATCCGCAAATAATCGAAAACGTGCGTGTGGCAGATAAGGATGCTGTTCTTAACGATCAAAGCGTACTATCTCTTCTTGATTCGATAAGATCGCAGATGCTTCCGTCCGAAAGAATTATACTGAGAAAAAGCGGAACTGAGCCGCTTATCAGGATCATGGCTGAATGCGAAGCATCCGAGGACTGCAAAAAATACACGTCTGAGCTTATTGAGCTTATTAAGGAAAGAGGGTACGCTCTTGACAGATAAAATCAAAATATCGGATCTTTACGACTGCCGTCCGCCTTATCTTAAAGAGCTTTTTGATTCATGCGAATATCCATGGGAGCTTTTGCCCTTGATAAAGGAGCATATAGCTGAGCTTATTCGCAACGGGATCGAGGGCTTCACCTTCTACTCCGATAACGTCCTGATCGGACAAAACGTAACGATCCATCCGTCAGCGGATATCAACGGTCCTGCCGTAATCGGTCACGGTACCGAGATTCGTCCGGGCGCATATTTGAGAGGAAACGTGATAACGGGAAGTAACTGCGTGATAGGAAATTCCTCAGAGCTGAAAAATTGCATTCTTCTGGGCAATGTGCAAGTTCCTCATTACAATTACGTCGGAGATTCGATTCTTGGTAATCACTCGCACATGGGTGCCGGCTCAATCTGTTCAAATCTTAAAGCAGACGGAAAGAACGTCGTCATACACGGTAAGGAAAGCTACGACACGGGGCTTCGTAAGGTTGGAGCGTTTCTTGGCGACGGTGCTGACGTTGGCTGCGGTTGTGTCCTCAACCCGGGTGTAATTATTGGAAAAGGCACGTCGGTCTATCCCTTGACCGCCTTAAGAGGAATTATTGAGGGTGGATGCATCGTAAAATCACCGACAAATATTGTAAAAAGAAGCTAAAAAAAGACCACCGATCACTCGGTGGTCTTTTAATTAGTCTATAGACATATCAAGCTTAAAGCGCATGATCTTGCGGAGGGTGTTCTTCGGGAATTCCTCGGTACGAACCTTGAGTACACCTATCTTCTTATAGGGAACTGCCGTGCGGTTATAGTTATCAACGTAGGGCTTGAGGTGCGCATAAGCGTCCTCGATGCCGTTCTTTTCAAGGTATTCCTTATCGGGATAGATCTCTGCAACGATCTGGTTATGCTCCATACCGCGCTTGCTCTGTCCCTCGTATACGATTATTTCGAGCACGCCGGGCGTTGCCATGAACTCGCTCTCGATCTCCTCGGGATATACGTTCTTACCGTTAGAAAGAATGATGAGATTCTTCTTACGGCCCGTGATAAAGAGCACGTCGCCCTCCATCTTACCGTAGTCGCCTGTACGGAAATATCCGTCCTCGGTCATTGCGTTTGCAGTTGCTTCGTCGTCCTGATAATAGCCGAGCATTACGTTCGAGCCCTTGACGCAGATCTCGCCCTCACCGTCCTCGTTAGGATCGTCGATCTTGATCTCGTCGATGTCAAGGACCGGTCCGACACTTCCTTCAACCGATCTGCGGCTTCTGTTGACCGCAACGATAGGTGCGCACTCGGTTATACCGTAGCCGTTAAGAGTAGAGATGCCGATTCCCTCAAAGAAGTGAAGAATATCGGGGTTGATAGGTGCACCACCCGAAATTATCATCTTGACCTCGCCGCCGAATGCTGCGCGGATCGAGCCAAAAAGCTTCTTTCTCATATCGATGCCGACCTTGAGCAGACCGTTCGATATCTTCATCATTCTCTCAACAAGCTTTTCCTTGCCCTGCTCCTTGATGTTTGCCATTATCTTACGGTAGAAGGTCTCAAGGTAGAGAGGAACGATAACGAGGTGTCCCGGCTTCTGCTCCTTAAGCTCTTTAGCTACGTAACGAATACCGGAGGAAATGAATATCTCCGAGCCAATTATTGCGTGACCTACGATCATAACCGACGAGCCAAAGGTATGATGAGGAGGAAGAACGCCAACGGTCTTATCCGAGAAGTCCATATAAGGAATAACGGAGGAAAGGTCGGAAAGAACGTTCATCTGCGAAAGCATAACACCCTTGCCCTTGCCCGTAGTTCCCGACGTGAACACGAGTATCGACATCTTATTTGCGTCGACGGGGTTATTAAAGTAGGTATCGGAATTGGCTTCAAACTCAGCTTTACCCTGCTCAATGAGAGAGGAAACGGTGTTTTCGCCCTCCGCATTCATTATAATAACGTCAGTAGCAAGACCGCTGTTTTCCTTGATATATTTAGCCTTTTCTTCGATATCCTTATCGCAGAAGAGATAGCTCATATCCGCTCTTACAGCCGTATCGGTGAGGTCCTTCTCACTCCAGTCACGGTCTAAAGGTACGATTACTGCATCAGCGGCAAGAATCGAAAGATAGGTTACTACCCAGTCGTAGGTGAACTTACCGATAACAACGCAGTGCTTTCCGCTTGCGCCCATATTTATGAGCTTTGTCGCCATAGCTCTTACATCGTCACGGAGTCTTACGAAGCTTCTCACCTCGGTCTCAGAAGCCATTGCCTTGAGCTTGAATGAGTATGCTGCCTTTTCACCGTAGGTTTCAGCCGCCCACTCAACAAGATGTTTCATGTTTTCAAAATCGTGTTTTTCATG
>JAZNXR010000113.1:0-2592 GCA_045593985.1 Eubacteriales bacterium | reverse complement strand
GTTTCTGCCCGCACGGTCGCCCCGTTGCCTTTGAAATGACGAAAAAGGAATTCGAAAAGCAGTTCGAGAGAACGTGAAAATGCCTCGCCCTATGGGAGAGGGTGTCTAAGAGGTAAACCTCGGACGGAGAGGGCAAATTAGAGCCGTTTATGCCCTCTCACCGCTTCGCGGATGCTCCAAGCAGATGCCAAAGGCATCTGCGAGGGGGAACCAAATATGCCCACGCTGTTTTCGTGGAGAGAATAAAAAAGCCGAGCTGTTATCTCGGCGGAAATGAGAATATAATGGCAAAATTTACGTTACTTAAACAGGAGGGCAGAGCCCGCCGTGGAACATTTGAAACGGTGCACGGTGTAATTCAGACTCCTGTATTTATGAATGTTGGCACTTGCGCCGCAATTCGCGGCGGCGTATCGACTGACGATCTCCGTGAGATAGGCTGTCAGGTCGAGCTTTCCAACACATATCACCTTCACATTCGTCCCGGTGACCGCCTTATTCACGAAATGGGCGGTATACACAGATTCTTCAACTGGGATCGCCCCGTTCTTACCGACTCGGGCGGATTTCAGGTCTTTTCGCTTGCGAA
Organism: Eubacteriales bacterium; assembly: GCA_045593985.1. GTDB lineage: Bacteria > Bacillota > Clostridia > Oscillospirales > CAG-272 > Colimorpha_A. The sequence continues at coordinate 2,003 of JAZNXR010000113.1, read as the reverse complement.
GCTTCGCCGCATAAAGGAGGAGGGCGTTACCTTCAACTCCCACATTGACGGCAAGAAGATATTTATGGGCCCCGAGGAATCTATGCAGATTCAGTCGAATCTTGCATCGACCATTGCAATGGCGTTTGACGAATGTGTTGCTAACCCTGCAGAATACCGTTACGCAAAGGATTCCTGTGACCGCACGTTCCGTTGGCTGCAGCGCTGTCAGGCAGAAATGAGACGCCTTAATTCGCTCCCCGAAACGATAAATAAGGATCAGCTTCTTTTCGGTATAAATCAGGGCTGTACTTATATGGATCTCCGTGTAAATCACATGAAGCGCATAGCCGAGCTTGACTGTGACGGCTACGCTATCGGCGGTCTTGCGGTTGGCGAAACCGCCGAGGAAATGTATGCAACGATTGACGAGGTTGAGCCTCATATGCCGAAGGACAAGCCTCGCTATCTCATGGGCGTCGGTACGCCGCAGAATATTCTTGAAGCGGTGCGCCGAGGTGTTGATTTCTTCGACTGTGTAATGCCGAGCCGTAATGCCCGTCACGGCAACCTTTTCACCTGGGAGGGCAAGCTCACGGTGCTTAACGAGAAATTCAAGACCGATCCCCGTCCGATCTCGGAAAGCTGCAACTGCCCTGCTTGTCGCAGTTACAGCCGTGCGTATATTCGCCATCTTCTTAAGGTTGACGAGATGCTCGGAATGCGCCTTTGCGTGCTTCACAATCTTTATTTCTATAACGATCTTATGCAGAAGATAAGAGATGCCCTTGACGAGGGAAGATTTGAAAGCTTCTATTCCGAAAATATCGTTCGTTTGGGCGAAAGAGTATGATCGAAATTCTATACCGTGACGAATGCTTGGCGGTTGTAGTTAAGCCAACGGGCTATATTTCGGAGGATGGAGAAAAATCCGTACCTATGCTGATAAGGGAGGCTCTGAACGAGCCTGACGCCTATGTCGGAACGGTACACCGCCTTGACAAAAACGTCGGAGGGCTTATGGTTTATTCGCTTCGCTCTGACGTAACGGGCGTTCTGACCGAGGCGCTGTCCTCATTTGATTGCGGCAAGGAATATCTTGCTTGTGTTCGCAACGTGATCCCCGATAACGAGGGGGAAATGACCGATCTGCTTTATCACGACAAGAGGACTAACAAGACCTTTGTTGTCAAGAAAAAGCGTGCCGGCGTCAGGGAAGCGAGGCTGACTTATCGAGTTCGCAGGCGTGACGGTGACAGCTCGCTTGTCGAGGTTAAGCTGTATACCGGCAGGATATATTAGATTCGTGTTCAGTTTTCGAGCCGAGGTTATCCGCTTATCGGTGATGCTCGTTATGGAGGCGGCAAGGGTGAGCCTATGCTTTATTCTTACAGGTTGACCTTTATTCACCCGAAAACGAAACAGACGTTATGCTTTGAAAGGTTGCCCGAATGGGCTGAATGATGATAAAACACCCCTGATGGAATGTCGGGGGTGCTTTGTTTTTTCGTATTTCTTTGCCCACGCAAAGAAACGCTCGCAAAGAAACGTGCCGTAGTAAATTCGCAGAATTTACTACTCGGGACGTAAACCGTTTGAATTTTGCCTACGCAAAATTCTGCACACGTTTTCCCCTTTGGAATCCCTTTTCGGATTTTGGAAGCTTTGCCACGTTTCTTTGGCTCCCCCTTTGGGGGAGCTGTCGATGAAATCGACTGAGAGGGTGTAGGGACAGGCGTCCTCGACTGTCCGTTTGAAAACAATGTTACATTCCTTTGTAACGGGGCGTCGAGGCGCCGCCCCCTACCGAGAAGCGTTTGAAAGTTGTGCGGTAGGGGCTGGCGCCCACGACAGCCCGCACAAAAGCGATGTTACATTCCCTCGGAACACCTCATCCACCGCAGGCGCAGCGCCTGCGGTCCCCCTTCCCCAAGGGGAAGGCTAACGATGTTCCCGCTATTCTCGGTAGGGGAGGGACTTGCTCGCCCCCCAAAGCTCCCGCCGTTTCCAAAGGAATGAAAAAA
>JAZNXR010000112.1:0-1942 GCA_045593985.1 Eubacteriales bacterium | reverse complement strand
TTACATTCCTTTGTAACGGGGCGTCGAGGCGCCGCCCCCTACCGAGAAGCGTTTCAAGGATTCCCATACATACCGGTTCTAATCTATTTATTATCTATTATCTATTCTTTATTCTCTATTATCTAAAAGCCCCGCCTATGGCGGAGCTTTTTTATATTCTTTTCGTTTCTTTTGTGAGCGAAAGAATTCTGTTTCGGAGCGACTTTGTATCGTAGCGGGGCGACATTCTCCACGTCCAGTTGCCTGACGGAGTTGAGGGCATATTCATTCTTCCCTCATCGTTATTCAGCTCAAGATAATCCTGCATTTGAACGATCGCCAGATTTGCCTTGCTTTCAAACGCAAGGCGAATTACACTGTATACTCTGCTTTCGCCAAGACCTTTTTTGCGCTCACGGTCGAGGCGTTTTTTATCTTTGCCTTCAAGCTCGCTTATCCAGCTTTTTGCGCAGTCACTGTCGTGTGAGGAGGTATAGACGATACAGTTTTTGGTTTTGTAATTTCTCGGAATGTAGTCGCTGTTGTCGTCAAAAAACGCAAACGGCAACATTTTCATTCCCGGGAATTCGTTTTTATCGAGAAGCTCACGAACGTCATCGGTAATTACGCCGAGATCCTCTGCGATTATTTTCGCTTTCGGGAATGAACTTTTGACAGCTTCAAAAAGCTCTGCTCCCGGTGCGACGTTCCATATACCGTTTACCGCCGTTTCATCGCCGTACGGAATCGTATAATATCCTGCAAATCCACGGAAATGGTCGATTCTTACTATATCGTAAAGCTTAAACGCTCTCTTTATTCGATTGAGCCACCAGGTGAACCCCTCGTTTTTCATAAGCTCCCAATTATATATGGGATTTCCCCAGAGCTGTCCCGTTTCGGAAAAGGCGTCCGGCGGCACTCCTGCAACAAGAGTCGGGTTATAGTCCTCATCAAGGAGAAACTGCTCAGGTGCTGACCAGACATCAGCGCTGTCGTGTGCAACGTATATCGGCATATCACCGATTATGACAATTCCCTTTTCCTTCGCATAGCTGCGCAGCGACTGCCATTGAGCATCAAATTCAAACTGCACCCAGCGCCAGAAGTCGCTTTCGTCCTTATACTGCTTTTCAAGCGCCCGTGCTTTTGTATAGTCACGCTCACGGTCATCCCAAAGAGTCCAGGATGCGTAATTATTCTTCACCTTGAGCGCCATAAAGAGCGCATAGGCATTTACCCAATCGGCATTTTTACGCAAAAACGAGCGGTATTCCGAATTCGGCTCAAAACGAGCATAGGCGTTGCGAAGAAGCTTATATCTCGTTTCAAAAAGCCAGCCGTAATTAACCTTTTTGTCACGGTTTATTGCCTCTTTAAGCTCCTTTTTCGTCAAGAGCCCCTTTGAATAAAGGACTTCGAGGTCAATAAAATACGGGTTTCCTGCGCCTGATGCGGGCGACTGATAGGGGCTATCGCCGTATGACGTCGGGTTTAACGGAAGCACCTGCCAGCATTTTTGTCCCGTTTCGGACAAAAAGTCGATAAACCTATACGCCTCCCGACCGAACGAGCCGATTCCGTATTTGCCCGGCAGACTGCTTATAGGCATCAGGATGCCTGCTTTGTGCTTAAATCCAAAATTTTTCAGCTTGCCCATTTGGGGATTCTCCTTGGGGAAATTATTGAAAGGTTAAAAATACCGTTGTAACGGTGCGTCGGGGTAAGGGGTTCCCCGAAACGAGCTTGTCGAGTTTTGGGGGTTCCCGAGGACGTCGCACCCTACAAAGAAGCGTTTGAAAGTTGTGCGGTAGGGGCTGGCGCCCACGACAGCCCGCAAATAACGATATTACATTCCTTCGGAACACCTCATCCGTCAACCTTCGGTTGCCACCTTCCCCAAGGGGAAGGCAAGATGACGTCCCGATGCTTCGGTACGTTATTTGTAGGGACAGGCGTCCTC
>JAZNXR010000111.1:0-40260 GCA_045593985.1 Eubacteriales bacterium | reverse complement strand
GCCTTTCAGGTTGCTTCCATTATCAGCACAACGGGATATGCCACCACGAATTTTGATCTCTGGCCCGGACTTTCGAAGGCTATACTTCTTATTCTTATGTTCATCGGAAGCTGCGCCGGCTCAACGGCAGGAGGACTTAAGGTAAGCCGTGTTATACTGCTTTTCAAAACAGTAAAAGCGGACCTTCGCAAAATGCTCCGCCCGCGCTCGGTAAACGTCGTAAAGCTTGATGGCAAAACCGTCGATGACGCAACGATTCACAGCTCGAGCGTATATCTTATAACATACTTTATCATATTCCTTGCGTTGATCCTGCTTGTTTCAACTGACGGCTTCGACATGGAAACGACGCTAAGCTCCGTTACATCCTGCCTTAACAACGTAGGACCTGCATTCGGTAAGGCGGCATCAAATTATTCGTTATACTCACCCTTCTCCAAAATTACCCTCTCCTTTGCAATGCTGATAGGACGACTTGAGATATTCCCGATACTCCTTGCCCTCTCCCCCGCAACCTGGAGAAAAAAATAAAATATAAACCTCTCCTTGGGAGAGGTTTATATTTTATTTCGGTGAGTTTATGGGACGCTGTCTAGCCTTCCCCTGAGGGGAAGGTGGCTTTTTGCCGCAGGCGAAAAGACGGATGAGGTAGGTTGCAAAGCAACCGTGTGACAAAAAGATACAATTGCTTCACTTCATTTTCTCCTCATCCGCCTCGCAAGCTCGGCACCTTCCTCGCCGGGGAAGGCAAGACGATGTTCGATTTTCTCCTTAATACGGTTAATAAAACGGATAGCGTTTTTTCGCTATCCGTTTCATATTTTACTTTTATCAGAACTCAGCCGATCCTGTCGTTCTCGGGAAGGACTCAACGTCACGAATGTTCGAGATGCCCGTCATATACATGATAAGGCGCTCAAAGCCAAGGCCGAAGCCGGCATGCTTAGCACCGCCGTAACGGCGAAGGTCAACGTACCAGCTGTAATCCTCGGGCTTAAGACCGAACTTGTCAATGCTTTCAAGAAGGACGTCAAGACGCTCCTCTCTCTGCGAACCGCCGACAAGCTCACCGACACCGGGAACAAGAAGGTCAACTGCGGCCACGGTCTTTCCGTCGTCGTTTACACGCATATAGAACGCCTTGATATCACGGGGCCAATCGGTAACGAATACCGGCTTGCCGAACACCTGCTCGGTAAGGTATCTTTCGTGCTCGGTCTGGAGGTCCATGCCCCATTCAAGCGGATAATCGAACTTAACGCCGCTTTCCTTAACGAGCTTGACTGCCTCGGTGTAAGGAAGACGAACAAAGTCGGAATTAACGATATTCGTAAGTCTTTCAAGGAGCGTTGTATCAATAAATTTATTGAAAAGCTCAAGCTCGGGCTTGCAGTTTTCCATGACGTAAGCAACAACGTATTTGAGCATCGACTCGATGCATTCCATATCGTCGTTAAGATCTGCAAACGCCATCTCAGGCTCCATCATCCAGAACTCTGCCGCATGACGGGGAGTATTCGACTTCTCTGCACGGAAGGTCGGGCCGAAGGTATATACGTTAGCGAATGCCATAGCGTAGGTCTCTACGTTAAGCTGTCCCGAAACGGTAAGGTTCGTGCTCTTGCCGAAGAAGTCCTGGGAGAAATCGACCTGTCCGTCCTCGGTCTTGGGAAGATTGTCAAGGTCAAGGGTGGTAACACGGAACATCTCGCCTGCGCCCTCGCAGTCGCTTCCTGTGATTATCGGAGTGTGAACGTAAACGAAGTTTCTCTCCTGGAAGAACTTGTGTATCGCATAAGCAGCAACCGAACGAACACGGAAAACCGCCTCGTACTTATTTGTTCTCGGACGAAGATGAGCGATGGTACGGAGGAATTCGTCGGAATGACGCTTCTTCTGAAGCGGATAATCGGGAGTGGACGTACCCGTCACCTCTATCTCCTTTGCCTTAAGCTCGAAGGGCTGCTTTGCCTCGGGAGTGAGGACAAGAGTACCGGTAATACAGAAGGATGCGCCGACGTTCTGCTTCGCAACCTCTGCGTAGTTATCGAGCTTCTCTGCCTCAAATACGACCTGAAGACAAGGAAGCGTGCTTCCGTCGTTCAGATCAATAAATCCGAATACGTTGCTCGCTCTGATCGAGCGGCACCATCCGCAAACGGTTATCTTTGTATCAGCAAAGCTTTCGGGGTTTGCATACAGTTCTTTAATAGTTGTTCTTTTCATGATGATATTTCCTTTATATTGTTTCTTATCTTTTTGATAAAGCTACGTATTCGGTTTCCTGCTTTACGCTCGTATATGCAGGGCGTATGATCTTGCCTGCGTTTTGGATTTCTTCCATACGATGCGCGCTCCATCCTGCAATTCTCGCAACCGCGAATATGGGGGTAAAAAGCTCATAAGGAAGCCCGAGCATCTTATATACCATTCCGGAATAAAAGTCAACGTTTGCGCTGACGCCCTTATACATTTTGCGCTTTTCCGCTATTATCTCGGGCGCAAGCTTTTCTACCGTTTCGTAAAGCTCGAATTCCTCCTGCATTCCTTTTTCTTCGGAAAGCTTTCTTGCGTAAGTACGAAGAATATCAGCTCTCGGATCAGAAAGTGAATATACGGCGTGTCCCATACCGTATATAAGACCTGCCTTATCAAAGGCCTGCTTGTCAAGAAGCTTGACGAGATGATCCTTAACAGCGCCCTTGTCTTTGGTATTAACAGTCGCCCTCATATCGTCGAACATCTGCATAACCTTGATATTCGCACCGCCGTGACGCGGTCCCTTAAGCGAGCCAAGCGCCGCAGAAATAGCAGAATAGGTATCGGTTCCCGATGATGTTACTACGTGAGTAGTAAACGTAGAATTATTACCTCCACCGTGTTCGGCGTGAAGAACGAGCGCAAGATCAAGCAGCTTCGCTTCAAGGGGCGTATACTTCCCGTCCTCTCTAAGAAGGTACAAAAGATTTTCAGCCGTGTTAAGCTCCTTCTTCGGGTAGTGAATAAATAAGCTGTTATTATTATGATAATGCTGGAATGAATGATAGCTATATACCGAAAGAAGCGGAAATTCAGCTATAAGCTGCAGACATTGGCGCAAAACATTCGCAGTTGATATATCATCCGGGTTTTCATCGTAAGCATAGAGCGCCAACACGCTCCTCGACAGTATATTCATCATATCCCTGCCCGGCGCTTTGAGGATCATATCCCGAACGAATGACGGGGGCAATGACCGATATGCTGAAAGTTGATTACAAAAACGGTCAAGCTCATCTTTATTCGGCAGCTTAGAGAATAGAAGAAGATAAATCGTCTCCTCAAATCCAGGACGGTCATCGTCGAGGAAGCCATTTACAATATTTCGAACGTTTATCCCTCTGTAATACAGCTGACCCTCGCACGGGATCTCGTTTCCCTCCGCGTCCTTGTCTTTTGCCTTGATGCGGGAGACCTCGGTAAGACCTGCGACGACACCGTTTCCGTTTATATCGCGTAGCCCTCGCTTTACGTCGTACTGTGCATACATTTCGGGAACAATATGATTATTGTTATCAGAAAGAGCAGCAAGCTCTCTTATATATGGCGTAATTTCAGAGTAATTCATCGTCTTTCCTCCTTACTGATAGAATAGTTGTTTATCTGTATTGGTATCTACTTTTTGTTATGTGGATGTTTTTTCTTGTTTTTAACACTTATTCCGAACGGCGCAAGCTTTTTGCCGAGCGAATAATAGTCGCCGTGAGCATACGCAGTAAGATCAGCTTTCTCAAGATGAAGCTTTCCGTCAGCGTCGATAAGCGCTTCGTCAACGTGGACGGCTACTATCTCGGCCAAAAACATATCGTGAGTGCCGAGTGGAATAATGTCCTTTACCTTACATTCAAGATTTATCGGACACTCGTCGATAAGCGGCGCCGAGACTTCACTCGCCTCCGCCTTCGTAAAGCCGCATTTTTCGAATTTGTTTACCTTTTTGCCTGTGTATATGCCGCAGTAATCCGCCTTTTTAATAAGGGAGGTCGGAGTCAGATTGATAACGAACTCGCCCTTCTCCTTGATAATACCGTAAGAATGACGGCTCGGACGCAGAGAAATATACGTCATCGGCGGCTTCGTATTCACAGTTCCCGTCCAAGCGACGGTTACGATATTCGAGCTTTCGATATCACCGCAGGAAACCATTACGGGCGGTACGGGTGAGGTCAGCACCGTTCCCTTCCAAACCTGCTTCTTCATACGTTCTCCTCACAAAGGGTATTTGTAAGGTCACAAAATGCTCCTGCAAGGAAGGCGATATTCTCGCTTGATGCGACCGTATCGTGCTTCGTATGTATGTACGGAGTAAATAATACACCCTTTTTGCTCTTTTTGCAAGCCATAACCGAAATTCCGCAGGGAAAATTTTTACTGTCGGTATTCGTCATGCTTCCCTTTTTCGGATAAAGACCGACGCTATACTCATTATTTCCCTTTACAGTTTCAGATATTTTTTCGAACACGGGATGCTTTTCTGCCTTTGCCATTGCAACTATAACGATATTATCGCCAAGTCCGACACAGTCGAAATTTATAAGCGGCATTTTTCCCCAGAATTCCTTATTTGACTTAAGAAGCGCCTTTGAGCCGAGAAGTCCCTTTTCTTCGTTATCGAAAAGAATGTACGCAGCGTTCTTCGGCTTCTTCGCCATTATCGAAAGCACCGTCGCAACTCCCGAGGTGTTGTCGTTCTTATTCGTTTTATTCGCCCCTCGGCGCATAATCACAAAGAAAATCAGGAAATAAAGCCCAAGATAAATTGACATAACTGCAGGATAAGGCAATCCGAATGCCGCCCCCAAAGCATAAGCTATGCCAAGAGAAGCGAAAGCAATTATCAGCGGAATACCGAATGCATAAGCATAAGCAAGTCCCGGATTTCGCGGCATCATAAGATTAGGCACAAGCGAGCGCGCAGGCGTATCGTAATGTGCCGTATATACCACGCTTGCGTTCTCAACGTCACCGATAACGATATTGTTATGCTTCTTTTCAAGCTGCTCAATGCGTGCAGACAGGCCAACGCTCTCTGCCTCGCTCTTAACGTATTCGAAGAAGCCGTTTTTTTGCTCTGCAGTTCGCCTTATCGGGAATCTTTCGTTTATTTCGTTCAGATAGTCCTTCATTTTTCGCTTTCCTCGAGAGCCATAAACATATCGACTCTCGTCTGGTGTCTACCGCCCTCAAAGGAGGCGTTAAGGAAGGAATCGACGATGTCGATGGCGAGAGCAGAGCCGACTACAAGCGCACCGATGCAGAGAACATTTGCATCATTATGCATTCTTGTAAGACGGGCAGAATAGGTATCGGCACAAAGCGCGGCACGGATACCGTGGTGCTTATTTGCCGCCATACTCATTCCGATTCCCGTTGAGCAAAGAAGTATTCCAAGCTCTGCTTCTTTATTCTGAAGCGAAAGGCAAACCTCATGTGCGTATATCGGATAGTGTACCGATTCGGGGCCGTTCGTTCCCTTGTCGATCACGTTATATCCAAGGTCTATTAGATGCTTTACGACCTTATCCTTAAGCTCATAAGCTCCGTGATCGCAGCCGACTGCTATTGTTTTCATTCCTTTTCTCCGTTTCTCATTCTTTCCGCCTGTGACGGACGAAGGTATGTTGGTTTTAGCGCAAGGTCGGTAAAGCCGTCCTTGCTTTCCGAATTTTCGTAATTATTAAGAGCGCAAAGCGCAACTGAATATCCGTTCTGAAGCTTCAATATTTCATTTGTCGGCTGAATATGAGAGTTTCCTTCAGCCACTTTTCTTATAATATGCTCACCGCCGCCATTGATATAAATCGGCATATCAAAGCCCAAAAGCTCGGTCGCAAGCTCCGATGCGGGGATAGTTCTATCAGGGGTAAGGCGCGTTATCGTTCCATTTTCCGAGAGGAAAAGCGCATTATAAAGCTGTGAACGGCGCGCATCCATACAAGGGCATATAAGACCGTTAAATCCAATATAATTATAAGCAAGCGCCTCGGTTGCCGAAACGCCGATACAAGGCTTACCGTAGCCGAAAGCAAGTCCCTTTACCGTCGAAACTCCGATTCGGACTCCCGTAAATGAGCCGGGGCCTGACGAGCAGGCAAAAAGGTCGATATCCGAAAAATTAAGTCCCGATGCCTTGATAAGCGATTCGATTGCAGGCAGAAGCAGCTCGGAATGGCTCTTTCCTGCGTTTATGACGGTGCTTCCGATGAGTGTCTTGCCGTCTGTTAGCGAGACAGCGGCGGTATTTTCGGTAGAATCAAGAGCAAGAATCTTCATATATTTTCTACCTCCTCAGCAGTTATCTCACGGCAGTCATTTTCGAGCTTTTTAATAGTAAGCTTAATATATTTTTCGGGAAGCGCAAACGGTATCTTCTCGCACCACTCCGCCGCGATCACGCAGTTTTCGTAATCGTAGAAGCCGATCGAAAAAAGATCGTCGTCACTCTCAATGCGGTACATGTCGCAGTGGCAAAGAGTTCTGCCGCCGCCGTAGTATTCGTTGACAATGGTGTAGGTCGGTGAGCAAACGTGCGCTCCGGGTGTAACAACCTCGGCAAGTCCTCGAACAAACGCAGTCTTCCCTGCTCCAAGATCGCCGTACATGGCAATAAACGCGTCAGTCTTGCCGCTATCCAGTAAATACTGCCCAAGCTCTCGCCCGACGTTTTCCGTTTCAGTCACCGATGCGGTGACGACAGTTATGGGTAAAGATGTCAATACCGCATCCTCCTTGTCGATAATTACCCTTTATTATATCACATATAGTGGTATTTGAAAAGGTTTTTTAACAAAAAAGGCAAATATTTCTTTACACAAGGGCAAAAATGTGCTATAATTCTTTCGTAATATACCCGCCCTTAGCTCAGCTGGATAGAGTATCAGATTCCGATTCTGAGGGTCACAGGTTCGAATCCTGCAGGGTGGGCCAACAAAAGCCCCGATTGCCCAAAGGGCAATGCGGGGCTTTTGAATGATGTTTGCCTCCGGCAAATGATGTTGGCTGCGCAATGATGACGGCTGCACCTAATGATGTTTGCCTTGCGGCACATTGGGGCAAACATCGCATCATTGCGGCACGAAGTGGCGCAACATCATATTTGCGAAGCAAATGCATCATATCGCTGAAAGGCGATGCATCATCAATTATACAAGTCACTTTCTTCCAAATGCACTTCGCTACGTGTAATGCTCATTTCATCCTGCAAAACCGCCAAAGGAACCACACAATGACAAACAATCCCTCATTTTGGAACGCAATCGACAAATTGATCGACGATTCCGAGGTCGTGATAGACAGACCGAAAGGAAGCGCTCACCCGAAATATCCCGATCTTATTTACGGTGTAGATTACGGATACTTAAAAAACACGTCGTCAATGGACGGCGATGGAATCGACGTTTGGATAGGAAGCAACGGCAAAACCGCCGACGCGCTAATATGCATCGTTGATCTGATTAAAAGAGATTCAGAGATCAAAATTCTGATCGGATGCACGGAAGATGAAAAGAAATACATCTACGAATTTCACAACAAAAGTGAGTTTATGAAAGGCATACTGATCCGCAGATAAAAAGAAAAGGCAGACAAACGTCTGCCTTTTCTTTTTACAGTTTTTCAAGATAGCCTTTCATGTCAAAGCCCTCCAGCACCGAATCCTTTTTCAAATACAAAGGATGATGCGGATGCCCCTTGACCGACGGCTTACCCGTTATGAACCATTTTGCATTATATTCGTTACCGATAGCGGTCATATCTCGCAGGCACTCTTTTAAATAATCACGTTTTTCGACGATAGTTCCCCACGCTGCCCAGACAGAGGGATTTTCTCCGCTTCTTTCAAGAATATAGCGAAAAGCCCTCATATTCTCACGGTGAAGCATCTCATTGAAGGTCTTATCCATCATATCGGGATCGGTTGCTCTTTGAGCGTAGACGTTAAACATAATGAACGAATCGTAACCGTTATGGCGTGCGATACGTTCAACGCTTTTTAAGGTATTATCGAGATCGTCAGGCTTTGCAGTCGATGGATTTATTCCAATCGTAATGAGAGGCTTAACGCCGCGCGTACCGAGAATATAACGGTATTCCGAGTAAAAATCCGGGACGTAGAGCCATTTTTCCCTATCGTAGCTTTCGCTTTCATCCCTGCTTTCAAGCGCCTCGTCAAAGGTCAGAATGTCGAGCGCCGTGCTTTCTTTCGTCGGAATATGCATTATTTCTTATCCCCTTTATGCTTTTCGGGGTTGAATCTGTATAAAACGAAGCGGTAACCAATGACCTGAATGACCTCGGCCCCAGTCTTTTCGGCAAGCTCGTTTGCCGCCTCTCTGGCTGTCAAGGGACACGTTTCAAGCACACGAAGCTTGATAAGCTCCCGTGCGGTCAGCGCCGCATCTATATTTTTAATAAGCTCCTCTCCGATTCCGTTATGCCCAACCTGCTGAATTGCCTGAAGGGAGTTTGCCTCCGCACGGAGAGCCGCTCTTTCTTTTCCTGTCATATTTTTCGTCCTTTCGGTATATTAGTTATATTCTACCACAAAATATCTCGGTAATCAAGAGCAAAAAACTTGCAAGGGACGCCGTTTTATGTTACAATACCAATAAGAAAGGACGGTGAAAAAATGGCAGAGCCAAATTTAGAGATATTTCTCAAGCTTATGCAGAGCGAAATTTCCTCCCTTCGTGGCGTAGGGCCTAAGCGTGCCGAGGCATTTAACCGTATGGGAATCTATACCGTTGGCGACCTGCTCGACCATTTTCCCCGTGCCTATCAAAACCGTGGCAATATAAGAAAGCTATCCGAAGCGATAATCGGAGAAAGCTGCTCTTATCTTCTTACCGTCGGCACCGAGCCACGCTCGGCCACTCTTAAAAATCGCAAGGTTTTGACGAAATTCCGTGCCTTTGACGAAAGCGGAACTGTTGAGATAACCTATTTCAACAGCCGTTACCTTGAAAACGCCTTCCGAGTCGGCGAAACTCACCGCTTCTGGGGCAAGGTAACTACCGTAGGCAAGCGCCTTACTATGTCTGCACCCATCCACGAATTCTGCGTAAGCGAAAGCGAGCTTCCCGATTTTACGCCGGTTTATTCGGTCGGTGCAGGACTGGCGCAATCCTTCATACAAGAGGTCATAACCTCAATTATCGTTAAGCTGTCGGAAAACGGCGCCTGCGAGGTACTGCCGAGGGAGCTTCGCACAAAGCTCATGCTCCCGACTGCGTCGGCGGCATACCGATTCATTCACCGTCCGAGAAACATGGACGAAATCGAGGCGGCACGCAGATATTTTTCTGTCCGCGAGCTTTATCTTTTCTCGCTCGGTATGTCTATGACTACGAGCAAAAAGCGAAGCGGAACACCGCCAAAAATGGAAAAAGGCGATATTTCTCCGCTTTTAAACAAGCTCGGTTTTCCGCTGACAAATGCACAAAAGCGTTCTGTCAGCGAGATTTCTTCCGATATGCTGAACAGCAGCTTGCCTATGATGCGTCTGCTCTCCGGCGACGTCGGAAGCGGAAAGACCGCCGTTGCTGCGGCGGCGATATATCTGTCGCTCGCAAACGGACATCAGGCGGCTCTTATGGCTCCGACCGAGATCCTCGCTTCCCAGCACGCAGAAAGCTTAGCTCCGATCTTCGAATCGCTCGGCTACTCCGTCGGGCTTCTTCTCGGCTCGACAGGCGCAAAGGCAAAGCGTGAAATCAAGGAAAAGATCAAGGACGGAAGCCTTGACCTTCTTATTGGCACTCACGCTCTTATAACATCCGACACAGTTTTTTCCGACCTTGGAATTGTAATAACCGACGAGCAGCACCGCTTTGGCGTAAATCAGCGTGCTATGCTCGGCAAAAATAATCTTTCGGGGCTTGATCCCCACATGCTTGTAATGACCGCAACACCAATACCCCGTACCCTTGCGCTCATTCTCTACGGCGATCTTTCCCTTTCGATGCTCGACGAGCTTCCGCCTGGCAGACAGCGTGTTGACACCTTCGTTGTTGACGAAAGATACCGCCCACGCCTTAACGCCTTTATTAGCAAGCAGGTTGCGTCAGGCGGTCAGGTTTATATCGTTTGTCCCGCCGTTGAAGGCAGGACGGATGATGACGAAGGAGACCTTCTTGCCTTCTCGCCCGACGGCGAGGCAGAGCTTGCCCTTGATAAGCCGAGAATAAAAAATGCAACCGATTTTAAAGAATACTTGTCAGACGAGCTTCCCGATCTTAATATTAGCCTCATTCACGGAAGAATGAAAGGAGCGGAAAAGGATGCTGTAATGAAGGACTTCGCCGCGGGCAAGACCGACGTTCTCGTTTCAACGACTGTTATTGAGGTCGGAGTCAACGTCCCGAACGCATCACTTATGATCGTCGAAAACGCCGACAGATTCGGCCTGTCACAGCTTCATCAGCTTCGCGGACGAGTTGGGCGAGGTCAAAGAAAAGCATACTGTATTCTCGTCTCCGACACAAAGGGCGAAAAGGCGAGAGAACGCCTTAACGTCATGAAAACGACCTATGACGGCTATAAAATTGCAGAATTTGACCTCAAATTCCGAGGCCCCGGTGATTATTTCCCGAATAAGAACGGCAACGCGCGTCAAAGCGGAAGCTTCGGCGGAATCGTTAATGCCGATATGCTTTCCTTAAGGGAAGCAATGTCAGTCGCCGAGGCAGTCCTTAAGGACGATCCTAATCTCGAAAAGGAAGAAAATAAATACGCAGCGTTTCTCACACGCCGTCTCATGACGGCAGACGAAAAAGCGATGCAATAGGAGAGAAAATGAACAAAATCACAAGCTTTACCGTCGATCACGACAAGATAACCCCCGGCATTTACATTTCAAGAATTGACGGCGACATAACGACCTTCGACCTCCGCACCCGCACACCTAACGCAGGCGACTATATGGACGACCTAACGATGCACTCGGTCGAGCATATGATGGCGACCTTTTTGCGCAATTCCGAGATAAAGGACAGCGTTATATATTTCGGGCCGATGGGCTGTCAGACCGGTTTTTATCTCTTAACCCGTGATGTTTCGCCCGAAAAAGTGCTTGAAACAGTCAAAAAGTGCCTTAAAATGACAGTTGAACACAACGGCGAGATGTTTGGCGCCGTGCGTAAGGAATGCGGAAATTATAAAAACCTATCGCTCGATGCTGCAAAGGTCGAATGTGCAAAGTACCTCTATGCCCTCGAAAACAAGGAGAACGATTTTAAATATGAAGAATAATATTATCGGAATAATCGCAGCAATGGAAACCGAGGCGTGTGGTATCATAGCAAACATGACCGACGTAACGAAGGAAACGATAAGCTCCGTGACCTTCAATAAAGGCAAAATTAACGGCAGAGAGTGTGTCGTTGCTGTCTGCGGTATCGGAAAGGTGTTTGCCGCGCTCTGCGCACAGACGATGATCCTCCGCTATTCGCCGTCACTTATCATAAATACAGGCGTGGCGGGCGGTCTTGATAAAACCCTCAAGGTCTGCGATATAGCGGTTGCGACCTCGCTTGTTCAACACGATATGGACACTTCCCCGCTCGGAGATCCCAAGGGATTGATTTCGGGAATAAACATTGTAAACATTCCCACCGACAAGAACGCATCAGACGCCTTAATCTCGACAGCCAAAGCCTGCGGAGCAAGCGTAGTCAGCGGAGTTATCGCAACGGGCGATAAATTTATCGCATCAGAAAGCGACAAAACGGCAATCACAGAAGGCTTCTCCGCCATCGCCTGCGAAATGGAAGGCGGCGCAATCGCACAGGTCTGCTACGTAAATAAAACCCCCGTCTGCGTCATGCGCGCGATCTCCGACGGCGGAGACGATAGCGCATCGCTCGATTATCCGACCTTCGTCAAGCTGGCTTCAGCTCAATCGGTAAAGGTAATTCTAAGCTATCTTAATTAAAAAAAGACCGTCCGCTTCGTTACCGAAGCGGACGGTTTATTTTACTTCTTCTTTTTACTTATAAGAATTACGATAACGACAACACACGCAATGTTGGAGAGTACCAAAGCCAGAATAGCAACAATTTTGAGTATATCGCCGCTGTTGTCCGACTTGCTTCCGCTTCCGCTTACGTTATTTTCTACGCTCGGTGCATCGGTAGTGGGAGGAGCGGTAGAAATATCGTGAGTATCATCGGGCGTTGTATTTGGCGCCGTAGTTACATTAGGATCGGGAGGCGCAAGCGGCACAGTCGCATTGGTGTTTGTAGAGGGCTTTGTGGTAGCCGGCTTGGTGGTATTGGGTTTGGTAGTAGTCGGCTTTGTTGTGGAAGCCGCAGGCTTATATCCGCACTTCGAGCAGACACCGCCCGACATCGTACAGTTCTGCGATGCTACGTCGGTAGCGTCACAGCAGGTACGGTTGAAGGAATGTGTACCGTTTCCGTTTGAAGTGTAGGTGCCGTTCTTATCAACGTGGTTGCTTGCGTTCTTCGCAGCGACCTTATATCCGCAGGTCGGGCAGATTGATGCGCTGCGGCAGGTTGCCGCAGGAGCGCCCGAGTGACTGCAAGATGTTCCGCACATTGCACACTTGCCTGACGAGCTTTCCCATCTGTGAGTACAGGTTTCAGACGAACGCTCTGCGCTGAGCGAGAGAACCTGAATTCCCATCTTATCGCTTGCAGTATCGTTTGCTTCAGCTGCTGCCTTGAATACGAGATAAGCTACCTCATTCGCTTTAAGGTATACAGTTCCTGCAGCTCTAACGTAAGTATCGGTAACATCGCCGCCCGTGTAGACGTTTGCCGTGTTTCCTTCGAATACGGTGTTGAAGTTTTTATCAAGTATTGCATACTCGATAGCGTAGTTCTTTCCGCCGCTGTAATCATAGTCATGAGCAAGGAGGGCGGTAAGATTATAGGTTCCGTTTGAGGGAGCTTTAAAGGCAATAGCTGCGCCCGTCTTCTTGCCCGAATTGCCCGAGCCGAAGGGGCCGTAAAGTATGGAAGAATCCTTTACGGCAGCTATAACGACGCCGCTGTAAACTGCGGCGTCAACGCTTGCAGCGTTAACGGTTGCTGTGCCATGAGTGGGAGTAAGAGTCTTTTTGCCTGCAAGGTCAATACCAACTACCGAGAAGCGGCTGTTGGAATTAAGCGAGAATCCGCTTGACGCAAGATTGATTCCCGAGCCGTCAAAGCTGTAAAGAGGAAGGCTTGCCGGAGGAGTCTTGCTCTTGATGAGAGAAACCGTAATATCCTTATACAATCCTGCAACGTAAAGGCCGTTAATATAATCTCCCGCCGAAGTGAGCACGCCATTCGTAAACTTTACATACTGATCGGCAACAAAGAGGAGCTTGTCGCCCGCCTTAAGCTCGATAGTACCCGAAAGGGTGTCAACGTAGTTAGACTGATTGTTCGGCTGGGTGATATCGTAGATAACTCCGTTCCTCATAACAGAGAATACGACCTGCTTATTTCCCTGACCGTTTCCTGACTTGGCGTAGGCAAGGACGGGAGCTTCATAGCTGTAAACGCCGTCCTGAGGCGCAGTAAACTGAACTACTGCTGAATAGTTGTTCTCGGGGAATACGTAGATACCCGTGCCTGTGGTACGCTTTCCGCTATGGAATACGCCACGGTTATGTCCCCCACTCTTAAGGTTAACGTAGTAGCTTACGTCAGCATCCTTGTATGCCCAGTCATCCTTAAGCTCGCCCGTCTTCTTATCCATATAGTAAAGATGGAAGTTATTGCACTTATTTGTAGCTCCGTCATACATATGGTCTATGATAGTAACGGGAAGCTGCCACTTTCCAAGAGGCGCAGTAGGCTCAACGTAAACTCCGTCGCCGTTAGTCGCCCATACGGTAGGCTCGCTGAAAAGTCCTGTCTTTGTACCGCAGTTGATCACCTTGAATTCCAAGCGGTCGGCGTATACGGTAACGACCTGCGCCTGAATGATGTAGGGATCGGCCGCACTGAGCCAGTCGGTATTGACGGAATTCTTATAGAAGGATGCGGAGCCCATAAACGAGGTTATGAATGAGCTGGGGGCAACGTCTCTGTTGTCGATAACGGCTCCATTCTCGCTGTAATGGGTAATGCGCTCAAAGGAGTCCTCGGAGATATATGTCGAGTCTCCGTCGCCGTGGTTATGTCCGTAGAAATAAACTGCATTATCGTACTTGTTGAGTACGTTTTTAAACTTGGTAAGGTTAGTTCCCTTGATGCCGTAATCCTCGTTTCTTGTCATGTTACGGCTGTCGTAAAGAGGATAGTGACCTGTAATAAATACACGCTTTTCTGCGCCGATATCATTAAGAGTCTCATCAAGCCATGCAAGAGTTGCATCATCGTAGTAGGTCGCATTGCCATAGGGCGGATTGATAATGATGAAATCAAAGCCCTTGATTACGAAATGCGCACCGAGCCAATGTCCGTTTGCAATAGCATCGGAGCTGTTTTGCTGCGTGAGAAGATGCTTCGGCTGTCCTGCAGTATCGATCATCATCTGCATAAATCCGCCGTAGGAATCATAATCCCCGTCATTTCCGGGCGCTTTGTATATACCGACCTCGTGGTCGTGGTTACCGCATGCCCAAAGGGTGATACCGGTATTTGATGCCGCAGACGAATAGGTCTTGTAAGCCGCAACGGTTCTGTCGTATACGCTCTTGTCCCAGCGGAGATCTCCGCCGCCGTCCTCGTTATCGGAGGTGATATCACCACCGTGTAGAAGAACGTCGATTCCCTCTGCCTTAAGCGCATTAAGTGCGGTTATGTACGAAGTACGAATATACGGGCTTGAATTCTGAAGTCCGTAGTCGGTATGCGAGTCGGAAATCGTTCCTATTTTGATAAGCGGCATATCTGACGATCCCGACGCATTTGCTGTCGGAACGGTAATAATATGCTCGTGTGTTTCCCCTGCAAGCACTGCTCCCGGAATGACGCCTATAATAAGGATCACCGAAAGAAGCGAGGCAAGGATCTTCTTGAAGTTCATATTGGTTTCCTCCACAGTTTTATGTACATATATTATCGCATCTTTTTTGGAAAAAGTCAATAATCACATGCATATTTTTATTCGTTTTTTAAGCACTTTTACTACCAATATATAACAAAAGCAAAAAATTCCGTCCGCTTCGGAATGAAACGGACGGAATTCTTAATTAGCTTTGTTTTGCTTTCTTGTTTTTAACAAGGATTACAACGAGCACGACAACGCCGGCGACGTTTGCAGCAGCCAAAACAATAACGAGAACAAGCGTGATGATGTATTCGGTATTATTGACAGGTGCGCCGTTATTTTCCTGAACGTCAGGCGCCTCGGTTACATCTGGCTCCTCAGTTACATCAGGATCAGTCGTATCCTCGGGATCCGTCATATCGTCGGGATTCGTCGTATCCTCGGGAAGCGTCGGATTGGCAGGATTCGCATTAGGATTCGGAGCCGCTAAGTTGCCAACAGGAGGCACGTAGCCACCGCTCGGAGCAGAATCGGGATCTCTGTATCCGCACTTGGAGCAAGCGCCGTAGAAGAAGGTACAAGCCTGCGACTTGATATCAGTAGAATTACAGCAGGTACGGTTGAAGCTGTGTGTGCCGTTATTCTTTGAGGTATACTTACCGTTTTTGTCAACGTGGTTGTTCGGATTCTTCTGAGCAACAACATATCCGCAGGTCGGGCAAACCGAAGCAGACTTACAGGTCGCGGTATTAGCACCTGCATGCTCACAGTAAGTGCCGCAAAGGTTACACTTTCCTTCCGTCTTGTTCCATTCATGATCACAAGGAACAAGAGTTGCAGAGAAGTTCTCGATATACATTGCTATCGTGTCGGTTTCAAGCCTATTTGCCTCGGGAGCGGCTCTGAAGGAAAGATATGCGCTTTGTCCCTTCTTAAGATATACCGTACCACCGGCTCTCGAATAGGTGCTGCGCACGTTCGTTCCTGCGTAGGAGTTGGAGGTGCTTCCCGAGAAAACAACGTTAAGGGCGCTGTCACGGATCTCGTAGACCATACCGTAATTGGCGGTAGCCTGACGCGACCAGTCCTGAGAAACGAGCGCAGTCAGATTGTAGAAGCCGCTTTGGGGAGCGGTAAACGCAACCGCCGCAGCTACGTTCTTATCGGCATTACCCGTACCAAAGGGGCCGTACATATATGCGGTATCTGCGGAGTTACGGTATGCTATCGTGACGAATTCGCCGGCAGAGCCTGATTTCTTATACATAGCTGCGCCGACTTCTGCCTGATATACAGGGGTAATACCGTACTGAAGCGGGATAAGAAGTCTGTTATCCTTAACGCTGATAGCGGCAAGCGAGAAATGATCGTTCGCCTTTATCGAGTAGCCTTCCTCGGTAAAGTTAAGTCCCGTTCCGTCATAGGAATAGGTGGTTGCATTTGTGTCACCGACGTTTCCTACGCGGGAAACCTTAAGGTCAAGATATTTGCCGGCAACCCACGCATAGCCGTTATGGTCGGCACTCGTGAATTCGCTCAGCTCATACTTTACGTACTGATCTGCAAGGAAAAGAAGCTCCTCGCCCTTCTTAAGGTTAACTGTTCCCTTAAGCTTGCCAATGAAGTTTTTGTCGTAGGTCGGCTGAGTTATGTCATAAACAACCCCGTTCTTCATGACCGAGTATATTACCTGACGGTTAGCGCCACCGTTCGAGGTAAGAGCATAGGACATAACCGTTGCATCGAATTCGTAGGCGCCATCCTTGGGGGCGGTAAACTTGATTACCGCACTCTTTTTGTACTCGGGGAAAACATAGATCTCTCCGGGTGCGCTTGACGAAGTCGCAAACAGGCCCTTACTGTGACCGCCTTCAACATTCACGTAATCCTTATTAGCAGAAACCTGGAAGTCATTATAAAGAGTGCCCGAGAAGATATCCATGTAATGGAGTGAGAACTGACCGCTCGCACAGTTATTCTTCGAAATAATATCGGAAGGAAGCGCATAGCTCTCTGCCGGTGCGGATACGTTTACAGTACCCGAATTAAGAACGTCTCTTTTAACCGTCCATACAAGAGGATCTTTTGCAAATCCGTGCTGTTTACCGGTGTTGATAACCTTGAACTCAATGCGGTCTTTATAAACCGTAATAGTCATCGCCTGAATGATCTCGGGATCCGCACCGCCAAGCCAACCGGGGTTAAGAGAGTAGTTGTAGAATGCTGCAGAGCCCATAAACGCCGTTATGAAGGACGTGGGAAGAGCGCTTCTGCTGGTTACAACTGCACCGGACGAATTATAGTGAGTAATTCTTTCGAAGGCATCGGAAGAAATGTAAGTCGAATCAAGGAGCTCCTGCGGAGTTCTTCCGCCGTGCTCATGACCGTAGAGATAAATTGCGTTTTTGTATTTTTTAAGTACGTTATAGAAATTCGTGTATCCTGCACCCTGGAGGCCGTCATTTTTTGAAGGAAGCCCCTTATTATCGGAAAGCGGGTAATGACCGGTAATAAATACAGTCTTGTCAGCGCCGATACCGTTCAAGGTATTGTCGAGCCAAGCAAGAGTCTCGGCGGGGTAACCTGATGTACCTGATGCAGTGCGATAGTTCTGGTTGATGATAATGAAATCAAAGCCGTTAACAACATAGTGCGCTCCAAGCCAATGGCCGCTACCAACACCTGTTACGTTCTGAGTCAAAAGGCTTTTAGGCTGACCTGCTGTCTCAAGCATCATATCCATGAAACCGACATAGGAGTTGTAGTCTCCTGCAGTTTCGCTGGCCTCATTAAGGCGACCGACCTCATAGTCGTGGTTACCGAGCGCCCAAAGAGTAATTCCGGTCTTGCTCGCAGCAGAGGCATATTTCTTGAAGGCGGCGATCGTTCTGTCGTAAACAGATCTTTCCCAGCGCAAGCTGCCGCCGTTATCCTCGTTGTCGGATGTCATATCTCCACCGACAAGAATAAGGTCGGGGTTCTCTGCCTTGAGAGCGTCCATTGCCGTAATAAATGCGGTACGAACGTAGGGCGCCGTATTCTGAAGGCCGTAGTCAACATGGGGGTCAGAAATTGCGCCGATCGTGATAAGCGGTGTGTCGGAAGATCCCGACGCTTCTGCTGTCGGAAGTGTTAGGGTATGCTCGTGAGTTTCCTCTGCAAGCACTGCTGTGGGAACGATGCCTACAACAAGCATCGCGCAAAGAAGTGCGGCGAGGATTTTCTTTAAGATCATAATGAGTCCCTCCGTTATTTTATATAAACATTATCTCACTTTTCTTTATTAAAGTCAAGTAAAATTCAAATCATTTCTCAAGGCAAATGAGAATCGTTTCCTTAATAGCATCGTAATCGTCAAAATTAACCGAAAACAGCTCGCTCTCGGGACGGCAGACACCGTTTTTAACGTACGTCCTTATGTCATCGAATAACAGAGCACGTTTTATGAGCTTTTCGGTCTTAACATCTCCGTATTTTTCACGGAAAAGGCGAAGAAGCTCAAAGTCGTCAAGACCTCTTTGAAGATTCTTATACCTTAAAGAAAGAAGCGGCTTTCCGTTATATCCGGGATATACGAAGCAGGTGTCCCCTGCCTCAAAAGCTGAATGGCGAACATCCCTGCGGGGATCCTCTGACCATATCGTGTAAGCCCATCTTACAAATCCGTCAAGCCCGAGATACGAGGTCATTATTCCTATCACTCTCGACTCGATCGGATAAGAGGAAATAAAGGTGTTCGGCTTCATATTGCGGTCACAGCAAACATACCACAAAAAGCGCTTTTCGGGATAGGTTTTCTGGTATTCCTTTATTCTGTCGAATTCCTTAACCACGCAACCGAGATAAGGGATGAAGTCATCGATGCGGTCGTGAAATTCTCCGATAAACTCCGCATGATTGATTCCGCAGGAACCGCGGAAGCTCGGTGCGATCTCGTTCAGCATATCAAGGCTTCTCTGATATCTTGATACGTCGCTCGGCTCGTCGGCGGTAACTCTGACCTTATCGATCTGGTCTGTGTCGATAAAATACTGTTCAAGCGCTTTTATATATGCAATAATGTCCTCGCCGCGTCGCATATACTTCTGCGCCCCGTCACGCTCGTCGAGGTAGCGTATCTTAATGTCCTCGGGATATTCCTCTATCGGCTCGCCGCAGGGATAGCCCTTGACTCCCCAAAGATTAACGAGTCCCAAAACCTCGATAACCTTATCGATACCCGCCTCGGCGTAGGTGTCAATAATTCTCTGCATCCTTGAAAAATCGTATTCAAAGCTACCGTCAAGCTTTTTCTTGACATAAACACAGGAATATTCAAAGAGATTTCCACCGTAGCGATGGTCGGATTCGCAAAGCTGACCGCCCCACGGGATTTCGCTCACGCATACCAAAACTGCCTTCTGTCCGAGGTCAGCCATACTCTTTGCGTATGGCTTCATAAGCTCAAAATGCTGATCAGACCAAAGACGCACGTCACCGTGGCGCGCGAGGTTGCAATGATGCTGCCAAACGTCGAAATGGAAAGGTCGGTCCTTGCCGTCAGAGAGAACGGTCGAATAAACCTTTACCTTGATTTTGTAGGAGGCAACGAGCTTTTCATCCTCGCCGTAAGCGGAATGATATACCTTGATTTCAGCTCCGTATTCTTTTGCCTCGGTGTCCTTGTCGGAAACAAGCTCAACGTAGACCGAGATCGGCATATTCGGATATACCTCGACGGTATCCTGATTCAAAAGAATATCAGCCTTCTTCGTCTCGTCATCGTCAAAAAACATTCCGATATGATGAACATTCACCTTGAGGGGGGATGTCACTTCAACACGAAATCTGTCGTGACCGAGAAGCGCCTTGCCGGGAGCAACCTTTTCAAAGTCCGAATACCAGTCGCCTCTCGAAAGCGACACGCTGTACGGCTTATCCGCCTGAAGAATAAGCTGACAGGCTGCACGGTCGTTTTTCGCCATAACGAGTCTTTTTATTTCCTTCGGACAGATGTCCTTATAATTATATTCGAGACGGTATGCCTCGTTCGTTAAAATGGATTTTGTCAGCATAATTATTCCTCTTTTTGGGAAACCTTGTCAGCTTCCTTCCCGTTCGGCTTCTTTTTGGATTTATTAACGAGAATGATCACAACGACAAGTGCAATAATCACAGCTGCACCCACAGTAACGGAAATAATTATCACCGTGGTATTTGGATCGCCATCCGTCTTTTCTGCCACCTTAATTTCGGGAAGCTGATCTTCAACATTTGCTCTTGCAGAGAGTGCAAACGCCGAAAGATTCGTCATAATGAAGCTGTACGTGCCGTCGTCGTTTACGGAAACATCGGTCATACAAAGCTTTCCTTCAGCATCCCAATAATACGCCGCAATCTGAATTCCGTCAGTCTTATCGCCGAATTCATTGATAAGCGCAGGAAGCGTTATCTTAACGGGTGTTGTAATTTTCATAGTTCTGCTTGCCTTCAGAACTGTATCTTCAAAAATCACAGCATCGTTTACGACCTTTGAAAGCTTTCTCATATATGCCGTATACTTCGTTCCGGAATATATACGCTTTACAGAAAGGTTAAGACCTCTTAAGCCCTCTGCCTCAACACTATGTCCTGCCGCAGTAAGAGTCATTGTGCCTGACGGCATCTTAAACTTATTTATTCCAAGCGCGCTGCCGTAATAAACGTCCTTATTAAGATCTTCGGTAACGAGAATAGGATCATCGTTTACGGTGTCTCCCGATTTCTTAACCTCACGGGCAACCGTCCAAATCGCCGGCTCAAGCTTTCCGCCGTGATTTTTGCCGCAGTTGATCATCTTAAATTCAATTCGATCAGCATAGACCGTAATCGTCATTGCCTGAATGATATCGGGATCGTTTGCGCCGAGCGAGCCGTCATAATATCCTGCAGAGCCCATAAATGCGGTGATGAAGGAGGTGGGCTTGGCGTCTCTACTATTAACAGGAGCGCCCGATGCGTCGTAATGCGTGATGCGCTCGAACACATCCGAGGAAATATAAGGAACCATACCGCCGCTCGTGCCGTGATTATGTCCGTAGAAATAGATAGCGTTATCGTATTTATTCATTACGTTAACGAATCTGTCGTATGCCTCGTCTCTGATTCCGTAGCTTGAAGGATTCGTCAATCCTCGATTGTCAATGAGAGGATAGTGACCGACAATAAAGACGGTCTTATCCTCACCGATAGCGGACAGAGTCTTGTCGAGCCAATTCACAGTTCCGACAGAATACTCCTGCCAAGCGTTATACAGACCGTTAATAACGATAAAATCAAAGCCTTTTATCACATAATGCGCTCCGAGCCAATGATCGGGGAACATTCCGGGATCAGACTCCTCCTCTTGAACATAAAGATCGAGAGGATATCCGCAGGTTGCGAGCATCATATTGACAAAGCCCTCATAGGAGTTATAATCTCCGTTTGTGAACTGACCGTCCTTAAGGCGTCCGACCTCGTGATCGTGATTGCCGCAAGCCCAAAGAGTCATACCTGTTTTTGATGCCTCGGAGGAATACTTCTGATATTCCAATACCGTTCTGTCATATACGTTGCGCGCCCAACGGTAATTCGAGCCGCTATCCTGGTTATCGGAGGTAATATCGCCTCCTACGAGAAGAAGATCAATACCCTCTGCCTTGAGCTTCTCAAGGGCAGTGATATATGCCTTTCGAACATACGGGGCTTTGCTTTGAATATTGTAGTCGGTATGAGGATCGGATATTGCGCCGACTGTAATAAGCGGCTCGTCTGCATTTTCTGCCTCGGCTGTCGGAAGAGTATAAGTCGCAGACAGCTCCTCCGCAGCTATGCCCGTTGGAAGGATTCCGAGAGCGAGTGTAAGTGAAATTAATACAAGAAGTATTTTTTTGAAAGCGCTCATGTGATTCTCCGTTTTATACCCAAATCGGTATTGTAAAAAGCTTACAATACCGATTTGGAGTTAGTTATTCATTGTACTTATTTCTTAGCCTTCTTCGGGCCGAATGCAACCCAGATAACAACTATCGCAAGAACACATCCAACGCCGATAAGCACCGTGATAAGAAGCGTGTTATCGCTTTCACCGCTGTCAGCACCGTCAATCGTAGCGGTCGTTTCGCTCGGATTGGTAGTAGTGGAAGGAACGGTCGTGTTATCGGGAGTAGTTGTCGGTTCGGTAGTCGAAGGAGCAGTTGTGTCCTCGGGAGTGGTCGAAGGAGTAGTTTCGGGGGGAGTAGTAGTTGAAGGCTTGCTTTCGGTTTCGTAAACCTCCTTAGCCGTCGGAGCAACATACTTCTCGAATTCAAAGAGACGTACTATCTTGTCGGTCGCAGTATAGATGATCTTGCCGGTTGAGCGATCAACATCAACCATCTGCGGCTCGTCGAGCAGACCGAGAGAGTAGCAATCAATTTCGCCTGCGACAGTGCCGCTTGCAAGATTGATAATATGGATCTTTCCTTCCTCAACCATACCGGAAACGGAAATTACATTGCCGTCGTAGTAGGTACAGCCCTGAATGTAAGGAATATACTGAACATCAAACTGTCCGACTATATTTGCCTTATTAAGAGTTACAACCTTGCAGCCGTATGCCGAGGAGGTCGTTCCTGCGGTGACCGAAGGAAGCTTGAAGCGGAAGAATCTGGTCGTTCTGTTCGCATCGCGGGCAACGAATGCGATAAGCTCGTTCTTATCGGTATCAATTACAAAGTTTCCGTAAGAACGAACGTCGCCGTTATTCTTTTCGGACTTCCAGAGAGAAAGATCGTTTACAAATCCGATCTTGATGACCTGAACAAGCTCGGCAGTAAAGGTCGTACCGTTTTCCTTGATTCTGTAAACGCAGAGGTGACCTTCCTTGCGGTCGGTTGCATCTGCATAGGTGTTATACACGTTAGCATAGAGAAGCGGATATTTATCGCCCTGTGCATAGAATACGTCGCTGAAGGAAACCGCATTACAGAAGGGCTTGATCTTATTAGTCGAGCCAAGCGTAAAGGAAGCGAGAGCTTCGCCTGTCGCATAGTCTGTTACGTTGCAGTTGCCCTCTTTATCGAACATAAAGAGCTTGCCGCCGTAGAGCGCACCGTCCTGCTGTGCTTCAACGTATCCAACGATCTGCTGGGTAAATTTGTGCATAGCGTTGGGGTTTGTCTGAAGGATCGCATCCTTTCCGCTCGTTGTGATATTGAAGCGGAAATAAACTGCGCTCGGATAAGAATTCTTAAGATAAGTAACGGAATACTTCGAAAGGTCGGTTGCACCGGAGCCAACGATATTGAGCTTCGAGTCATAAACGAAATACTTAACAAGAGCATTTCCGTCACCCGCAATAGCGCTGTACTCATTCAAGGGGAGATAGGTCTTGCAGTACTGACCGGATGCCTTCTTGTCGATCTTTCCGTTAGCAAGGATTGCGCCGTTAGCAAATTCGAGCTTGATTCCGAGAGGAGCGCCGTTATAGGTGTGCTCCGTTACGGGAGCAGATGCGTTGACTGTAATCTCGGCGTTGGAATCAGCAACGTCGGCAATCGTCATATTGCCGTTATCGGTCTTCGCCATAACGATCTTGAAATATACTGCACCGGGATATTTGGCCTTGATAGCTGCGGTGGTAATGCTTCCGCCGTCAGCGCTCCAGGCGCTTCCGTTGTTTCCGAGATATGCGTAGTTATGGTCGTAAGCGAAGTAAAGAAGCTTGTATCCCGACTTAACGCTAACCTCCGAGAAGTCAGCAAGGTTAAGATATCTTCCGAAGCGAACACGGTTGTCGGCGCTTGTGTTGTTGCCGTTATTGGCAGCAATGTCGCCAAGCTCCCAAACGCCGTTGGTGTTAGCTGCGGGGCCGTCCTCGTGGTCAGGCTCAACTATATGGCGCTTTACTGTCCATGTAGCAAGCTCACGGGATGTGCCCTGGCTTGCGCCACAGTTGATCATCTTGAATTCAATGCGGTCAGCGAAAACGCTGATCGTCATAACCTGAACGATAGCAGGATCGGCTGCACCGAGAGAGCTGTCATAGTAGCCGATAGAGCCCATGAATGCGGTAATGAAGGAGGAGGGCTTAGTGTCTCTGTTGTTTACAGGAACACCTGCAGCATCATAATGCGTAATTCTTTCAAAGGTATCGGAGTTAATATAAGGATAGAGGCTTCCGCTCTTTCCGTGGTTATGTCCGTAAAGGTAAATGGCGTTATCGTACTTGTTCATTACCTTAACGAATCTATCGTAAGCATCATCCTTAATACCGTAGCTACTGGGGTTGGTAACACCGCGGTTATCGGCAAGAGGATAGTGTCCGTTAATAAATACGGTCTTTTCCTCGCCTATTCCCGCAAGAGTCTTATCAAGCCACTCAAGAGTGCCGCTTGAATACTGCTGCCAAGAGGCGTAGGGAGCGTTGATTACGATAAAATCAAATCCACTGATAACGTAGTGGACAGCAACCCAGCGATCTGCATATATTGAGGGAGTATTGGGATCATCCTGCTTCTGTGTGTAAACGCTGACAGGCGTACCCGCAGTATCCTTCATAATGTCAATGAAGCCCGCATAGGAGTCGTAGTCGCCTTCAGAAATCTTGCCGTCGCTAAGACGTCCGACCTCGTGGTCGTGGTTACCGCAAGCCCAAAGGGAAATTCCGGTCTTGGATGCTGCGGAAGTATATTCCTTATACTGAGAGACCGTTCTGTCGTAAACGCTCTTGTCCCAGCGGAAATCCGTCTTCTGAGCGTCCTCGTTGTCAGAGGTAATGTCACCGCCGTGGAGAACGAGGTCAACACCCGCCTGCTTGAGTGTCTTAAGACCGTTGATGTACGCAGGACGAATGTAGGGGTTATTGTTCTGAAGACCGTAGTCGGTATGCGAGTCGGATATAGTTCCGATAACGAGAAGCGGCTCTTCGCCGACAGGATAAACGGGAGGCGTAATATCCGACCAATCGGGGCCTTCAGGCTTATCGTAATCCGCAGGCTTTTCGCCGTAGCTGATCATCACGTCGCTGATCTTGACAGCGGGATTGTTATCGTCGACTGTCGCAGTGTTGGTCAGAGTAAAGGCGATCATAAGAAGGTCGCCCGTCTGAAGAGCGACGGAGCCTGCAACCGTGCTGCCGGTCGCATTGGGAGTTTCGGTCTTTAAAACCGTTCCGTTTTTTCTGACGGTAACGGTTACGGCGGCATCCGACTTGGCAAGCGCAACGAAGGATGTATAATCGTAGGTAGCATCCTTAGGAGCTGTAAATACGATGGCCGAGTTGTTGTAACTGCCGTTTCCGGGATAAGCATATATGTAGCTGAAATTGTCGCCAAAGCCAAAGTTCTTTTTCTGATGGCGGGTACCGAAGTTTACGTACCAGTTCGCCCAACCGGCAGAAGCGCCGGAAAGAACATCTCTGTTAGCAAACGACTCGAGATAAGACTCGGGCGATTTGCTGTGGCTTTCGCTATCTACAAGCTGGTCAGTGGAGGGCTTCCACCTCATGGTAGAGGTGTCGTCCAGGTTGGTAAAGGAAGTCAAGCGCCAGATGCCGTTATTCATCGACGCAATTTCCCAGCCCTTGTCATCCTTGTCGGCACCGGTTGCCCAGTTCATCGGGAGCTTCCACTCCGCATAATCCGAGCCGGCTTCGGCATTTCCGAGCTGAATGATTCCGTCGAACATTTCTGCCAACGCCCCCATAGGAAGCATCGAGCAAACAAGCACAACAGCAATTATCGTGCTAAGGATTTTCTTAAAATTAAGCATAATTTCCTCCAAGAATATTTCTACATCTTATATTAACATTTTTATTGTGAAAAGTCAACACTTTTGACGTGTTTTGGAGCGCTAAAAACGTAAAATTGACAAAAAAATCTCTCCGCATTTTCGTGCGGAGAGACTTTTTCAAATATTTACCGTTAAAACCTGATTCTTTTCTGCGCTTTCAAAGGTGTACTCCATAACCTTCATAACTCGGCGCATCTGCTCGTGAGTAACGATCTGCATTGCTCTGCCGTCTATTGCGGCGCAGAAATTTCGGTAGAAGTCGTGAACGTCTGACGGCGGCATCGGCACCTCAAAGGTGTCAACCGTGTCACCGTCACGTGGAGCCATAGTCTTTGTAAGACCGGATTCCGCTTGAATGGGAGTTGCATCCTTTTCGACACCTGCGTGCTTTACGACGACCTTCATCGGCTCGTTCCAGTTTTCGATTATGGCAGTTCCCATATCGCCTCTCGCATAGAAGCGAGGCATGCTTATGTAGTTGCTCGTCCCGACCTCAATGGTATAATTCACGCCGTTTTCAAAGCCGAGAACGATGTGACAGCCGTCATCCACCTCGGTGTTCGTAATATGATCAAGACGTGCGTAAATGCTTGTTATCTTAACATCCTCAAGAATCATAATAGCCTGATCTATGAGGTGAACGCCCCAGTCGAGGACCATTCCGCCGCCCTCACTCTTTATCTTTCTCCAGTCACCGGGAATACCTCTGGAGCCGTGAATACGGCTTTCAATATCGAGCATCTTGCCGATAGTTCCCTTTTTATAAAGATCGGCAATACGCATTTTGTCAGTGTCCCAACGGCGATTCTGATGAACGGTAAACAGCTTGTGAGCCTTGTTCGCAACTGCGATTATCGCTTCAAGCTCCTCGGAATTCATACAAACAGGCTTTTCGCAAATTACGTTTTTGCCGGCGTTAAGAGCCGCTATTGCTATCTCCTTATGATGGTCATTCGGAGTAGCGACGGTAACGATCTCGACCTCGGGATCACGCAGCACCTCGTCAAGTGATTCGTAAGCATGTATGCCGTTTTCGCGCGCAAAAGCTCTGCGCGCCTCATCGATATCGTAAATTCCCGCAAGCTCAATAACGTCGCTCTTCTGAGCAAATCCGACGTGCCAGCCGCCCATTCCGCCGTAGCCGATGACTACCAGTTTCTTTTTGTCTGCCAATTTATTTATGCCCCCCCCATTATGCCCAGCTCATAGTTCCGGGCTTAGGATCGTTTATGATAAGAGGACGAAGGAAATCGATTGCCTTTTTAAGTCCCTCGTCAATAGACATCAGGCTGTCCTCATGCTCGATCGACATAACTCTGTCGTAGCCCGAAAGCTGAAGAGCCGAGATCATATCTCTCCAATAGCTTGCGTCGTTACCGAAGCCGACCGCACGGAATATCCAGGAGCGGTTAAGCTCGTCGCCGTAATGCTTGGTATCAAGCACGCCGTTTTTCGCGGTATTATACTTGTCGACCTTCGTATCCTTTGCGTGAACGTGGTAAATCGCCCCAGCAAGCTCACGAATTGCGGCAACGGGATCAATTCCCTGCCAGATAAGGTGAGAAGGATCGAAATTTGCGCCAAGCGTTTCGCCGACCTCGCGTCTTATGCGAAGCATGGTTTCGGGGTTGTATACACAGAAGCCGGGATGCATCTCAAATGCAATTCTCGTCACACCGTGCTCACGGGCAAACGCCGCAGTTTCGTACCAGTACGGAAGCAGAACCTCGTTCCATTGCCAATCAAGGATCTTAAGAAAATCGTCAGGCCAGGGGCAGGTAACCCAGTTTGGATATTTTGCTCCCTCACGGTCACCGGGGCAGCCCGAGAAGGTAATGACTGTATCAATTTCAAGCTGCTCGGCAAGCAGAACTGCATTCTTAAAATCAGCATCAAAGCTCTTTGCAATATCCTTGTCCGGATGAACGGGGTTTCCGTGTGCGGCAAGAGCGCAAATGCTCACACCGTGCTTATTAAAGCTCTCACGGAATCTGTAAAATTCATTCTTATCGGTCAGAAGGACAGCAGGATCGCAGTGGCTCTTGCCGGGATATCCACCTGCACCGATCTCGACGGTATCAACGCCGAGCTTGTTCATTATAGAAAGAGTTTCGTCAAGTGTTTTCGTACCGTATAGATTTGCAAGAACGCTTAATTTCATGTTATTACACCTTTCTCAAATCAGAATAATTAAAATATCGCCCATCATCGGCGAAGCGTAGATGCCAAGAGGATTCCGATATTTCTCTTATTTTCACCGCAAATCCATTTGACAACACATTTATCATTTTTTAATACGCTACTATCATAGTACCGAATATTTGTTTTTTTGACTACTCGGATTTTATCTTAAATTTGTACGATTTTCACTTTTGAGCTGTCGGGAAAACAATATAGCTTTCACTGCGCATCTGCAAGCCCCGTCATAACTCTCTCCCAATCAAAAAGCTCGCCGGGATCGGTTTTGAGAGAGCTGTATTCAGAGTGACCTATTATATGCTCACGGTTGATAGGTATTCCCCAGCGTGAGCAAATATCAGAAATCAGCGCAGAAAGAGCCTCATACTGTGCATCGGTAAACCCGATAAGCGACTTCGGAATCGAGTTGTAATACGATGACGAAACGTACTGCTTCATATCGTTTTTCGATCCGATGGCTGCAAGCTCGATGCCGATGCTGTAAAGATTCATTTTATTCGTAAATTTCTCGTCATCAGCCCAAACGCCCTTCCCCGCATGCCATGCAACACGCTGCTCGGGAATCCAGCACTGAATACTTCCGTCACGCAAAATTATATAATTTATGCTTACACGGTTCGTTTCGAATGTGCTTCTTATAGCATCGGCGTTATAGGGATCTTTTTTGTCGTTTACGACGTTAGAGCAAAAATGAATCATTACGTATTCAACGGGATATTCCCTTATCGACGAATACTCCTCGGTATCCATAAGCTCCTTTACTGCAAGCTCCGAAATGATCTCGGGATCCTCGGGCGGCAAAATCGACACGTGCGTGCCTTCTTTATCAAGAGGCTTGACTGTCTGCGTGACAAAAGCGCCCTTCCCTTCGCCCGAGCAGGCGGAAAGAAGAAGCGAAAGCAATATGATAAGCGCAAAAACAGTATTTTTCATAATTTTCTCAAAATCCAAGATAGCCCCGCAAAATTGCGGGGCTGATTTGTTAACTTAACAGGGCTCTGTCGGAGGTAAATTCCGTTCCCGATGCTTTCGTAAACATTTCAAGAAGCATCTCGATGGTAAGGTTTTTCTTTTCCTCGCCGCGGACGTCAAGAATAATTTTTCCTGCGTTCATCATGATAAGGCGGTTGCCGTATGCAATAGCATCCCTCATGTTATGAGTTACCATAAGTGCGGTAAGATTATTGTCAGTAATAAGGCGGTCGGTGATTTCAAGCACCTTCGCCGCAGTCTTGGGGTCAAGAGCTGCAGTATGCTCGTCAAGAAGGAGAAGCTTCGGACGTCTTAAAGTAGCCATAAGAAGCGTTATTGCCTGGCGCTGACCACCCGAAAGAAGTCCCATCTTCGTAGTCAAGCGATCCTCAAGACCGAGATCGAGAAGCTTAAGATGCTCACGGTATCTTGCTCTGTCTTTTCCGGTGATCGCCCATCTGACGCCGCGTCTATGGCCTCGTCCGTCCGCTATCGACATATTTTCCTCAACCCACATATCGGAAGCAGTACCCATTCGGGGATCCTGAAAAACACGTCCTATATAAGCCGCCCTCTTATGCTCGGAGAGCTTAGTAACGTCTTTGCCATCTATGATGATTTGTCCCTCGTCAACGGGATAAACACCCGCAACCATATTGAGTATCGTAGATTTACCTGCGCCGTTACCGCCAATAACGGTGACAAAATCACCGTCCTCAAGCGTAAGGCTTACTCCTGACAGAACAGTCTTTTCGTTTACGGTTCCGGCGTTAAAGGTTTTTGATATATTCTTTATCTCAAGCATTAGCCTTCCCCTCCGATTTCTTCTTTTTGCTGCCGAATCTTGACTTAAGATACGGCAGACCAAGGAAGAGCGCAACGACAAGTGCCGAAAGCAGCTTCAAGTATTCACTCGGCAGTCCGAGGAAAATAACGGTCTGGAAAACAAACCAGTAAATGATAGCGCCGCAAACTACAAACAGAAGTCTTAAAGCGAAGTTCGTCGTTTTCTTCTGGAAAAGCGCCTCGCCGACGATAACGGCGGCAAGACCTATAACGATTGCTCCACGTCCCATATTAATGTCAGCATTGGCGTTCTGCTGTGCAAGCAGCGAGCCGGAAAGAGCAACGACGCCGTTCGAAATGGCAAGGCCCAAAACCTTCGTAAAGTTGGTATTGATTCCCTGCGCACGGCTCATTTCCAGGTTGTTACCCGTAGCACGAAGCGACATACCAAGCTCTGTTCCGAAGAACCAGTAAAGAATAAGAACTATGATCGTTACAATGACCGCAAGAATTATAAGCGAAGAATAAACATCAAGTGAAGAAATAAGAACCTTATCTCCGTACTTGAATCTTGTAAGCGCAATATTCGATCTGCCGTCCATGATCACAAGATTCAGAGACCAAAGCATAAGCTGTGTTAGTATTCCCGCAAGAATCGCAGGTATTCCCAAAACCGTGTGGAACAAACCTGTAACCATTCCGGCAAGCATTCCAACAATGATTGCGCAGATCATTGCGGTATAGATATTTACTCCGCTTGTTACCATAACCGTACATACTGCTGCGCCAAGCGTAATAGATCCGTCAACGGTCAGATCGGCAATATCAAGGATCTTATAAGTAATATAAAGTCCGATCGCCATAATTCCCCAGACAAGTCCCTGTGAGGCAGCACCCGGTAGGGTTTCAAGCCAATCAAGAAACATATTCATCAGTTAAAAACTCATCCTTTCAATGTAAAAAAATAAACTGTTAAAAGCAACACAAGCCTGCGGATTATTATACCGCAGGCGGTGTTAAAATTATTTTATCCGATTGCTACGTATCCATTTGCTATAAGTGTCGCCGTGTCGATACCGAGCTGGTTACACTTTTCGGCATTGTACTTCTTGGTAAAGATTTCAGAGTATGCAATCTCCATCTCTTCGATCTTAGCCTCACCCTTGAGGATCTTTACAGCCATCTTACCGGTTGCAACGCCGAGGTCATAGTAGTCAATACAAAGAGTAGCAACTCCGCATCCCGAGCAAATGCCCTCTTCGCCTGCAATAACAGGTGTATTTCCAATGACACCGTTTATTGTTTCGGTACAGCTTGCAGCAGTATTATCGGTAGGAATGTAAATAACGCCTTTATCGCCTACCCAGGAAGCAGCTGCGGCAGAAACCGAAGAAACGTCATTCGAGTCGGTGAAGGAAAATTCCTTCGTTTCAATATTTTTGGCCGCGAGGAACTTAGCAACCTCTTTTACCTGGTACTTGGAATTAGGCTCGCCGCTGCAGAAGAGAAGCGCAACCTTATTTGTATCGGGGAACAGATCGGTAATCATTTCGGCCTGGTCCTTAAGGGGAGCAAGGTCGGAGGTTCCCGAAACGTTAGCACCGACAAGACCGTTGAAGTTATCAATACCGAGAGCCGTGCCGTACTCGGTAACAGACGTTCCGAGGATCGGAATAGTAGCCGTGCCGTTTACTGCTGCCTGAAGCGCAGCCGTAGCGTTCGCCATAATAAGGTCTACTTTTTTGCTTACGAAGTTGTTGACGATAGTCGTACAAACTGCGGGATCGTTACTTGCGTTCTCATTTAAGAACTCAACGGTTCCCTCTCCCATTTCCTGATTGATTGCATCAATAAAGCCCTTGGTAGCTGCATCAAGTGCAGGATGCTGAACGAGCTGACATATACCTACAGTATATTTTGCATCGCTCGACTTGCAGGATGCAAATGCAGGAATCATGAGAACCGCAAGAAGAAGTGCGATTATTTTTTTCATGGTAATTTACCGTCCTTTGATATGTGATGTCCCAATTATATAACACCGTCTTTCATAAGTCAAGCAAATGTTTTTGATAATTGCATAAGATTTACTTATGATTAGCGTTTATTGACAACAAGGCGTTTTGTATCTATAATAACAGTGGCAAATACAGGAGATCATACACATGGGTTTTAAGAGAATTCCAAACAAATACAGACCGATTCCCTTCCGGTCTCGGAACGACTGCTACTCATTCGTAATAAACGGAATTGAATAACAAAAAGCGACCGAAATTCGGTCGCTTTTTGTTTTAATATATAACGCAAATCGCGCTCTTGCCTTCCCCTCATGGAATGCGTTTTTCCTTAGCCGCGCAATTCCGGATAGGGGTAGTTGGGATCACCTTTCATTGTCCATATTTGCTCAAAATCGAAATCGGCAAACGTTTCGCGCTTTTTCATTTGCTCATCTGTGCATTTCACGCAAGTATCGGTTCCGTCTCCGACACCGGAATTAATATTGTTAAGATAATAGCAGTTTGTGATAGTGCCATTATCATTATCTCCCGCAATACCCCCTGCATGAATGATGATACCAGTAGAGGAAATAGATTCATTAATGTCAATCATTCCGATGTTGTAGCTATTTGAGATATCGCCCCCGGAACTATATCCCGCAATGCCGCCGGCATCGACGTAAAGATATGCTTTATACGGGTAAGGAGATGGACCAGAAGAAAAAGTGCTCACGTCGCCCATGTTGTAGCAGTTTACTATATTGCTTTTACTATATCCAGCAATACCGCCTATCCAGATTCGGTATTCACCTGCATCGGTGTAGTAGTTACAGGTGGGAGAATAGGAAGTAACAGCACTCACTCTGCCGGTGTTATAGCAATTTGAGATGTCGCCGTCGTAATAATTAAATCCCGCAATACCGCCGAGTTTGATCTCGGGGTTTGGTGAGGAAGCATCAGCGCCCACATCTCCGGTATTATAACAGTTATGGATAGTAGCGGCACTCCTCCCCGCAATACCACCGGCAATGCATTCGGCTGATGAATAGGTTTTGTTAGAATTAGAATAAGCGTTCACGATTCCCGTGTTATTGCAGTTCGTTATAGTACCATAATTCTCTCCGGTAATACCGCCGACGTAGGACCAAGCGCAAACAGAAACTATGTTGGAGGAAAGATCAGAAGAGGTGGAAGCGACAGCACTTAACCCGCCTTTATTATTGCAGTATGAGATAACACTTGCATTAGTTCCCGCTATGCCACCGGCGTAAGCCCAACAACCATCGGTGGAAGAAGAAGCTTTAGCACTTACGCTACCGGTGTTGGAGCAGTTTACTATATTGCTTTTACTATATCCAACAATACCACCTGCGCAGGCGACAGAAGAAAGATTAGTATCTGCATAGGCACTCACATTGCCAGTGTTGTAGCAGTTTGTAATAATACCCTCAGAACTATATCCCACAATGCCACCGACAAAGACATTTGATCCGCGCTTTGCATTAGAAATGCTAGCAATAACAACGGCATCTTTGATCACTAGATTTTTGATACTTCCCTTGTTATACCCAAACAAGCCAACATAGACGGTGGATGAAGAATTGATATTTACGTACAGATTCTTTACGGCATAACCATTACCATCGAAATTTCCTGCAAAAGGAGCTTCCTCATCGCCAATAGGCATCCAACCGGAGTCACCGTTATAAAAACATCCGCCATCGGCAAAATCCTCGGCTGTAAATTCGATATCAGTCATCAAAATATAGTTACCGCTCAAATTATTACGGACAACATCAAGATCTTCCTTAGTATAAATGCCCATGTAACCATCAGGCACTTTGGTAAGTTGTGTGATCTCAATCGCTCCAACGGGATTATCCTCAACAATTCCCTCCCCAAATTCGTTATCGGGCATCCTCTCGAACGACTTTTTCTTTTCGTCACAGGACACAAGTATCAAAACCATCGACAAAAGTAGTAACAGGGATACAATTTTCTTCATTTTCATTTCCTCCAAAAATTTAAAAATGCGCCCACCGAAGCGAGCGCATAAAAACGCAAACTCCGATAGTCGCCAAACTAATCATTGCAAATCGGTATAACCTCGTACGCAAAGCGGAATTTGCATTTTATCAAATTCAGTATTTACGCACGAGGAAAAAGATATACTTTCCCAAAAAAGAAAATTATACCTGCTTTGCAATATTCGATTAGTTTGGCATTTTCATTTTATCATGGTGAAGAATTTTTGTCAATAGTGGGATTTGCGTTTGCCTTCATCCTTACACACAAAACCCGCGAGCGGATCTCCGCTCGCGGGTTTGTTCGTTTTATGTTATTGTGAGATCGTTTTCTTTTCCGACTCTTTTGCAAAGGTATCGACGACCTCCGCGCTCTTGTCAAAATGGGTAAGGCATCCTGCGCCGCTGACGCAACCGCCGACGCACGCCATTCCCTCGATGAAGTTACCCTTAAGCACGCCCTTTTTGAGCATCAGAAGTGCCTTACGGCACTCGTCGATGCCGTTACAGACGACGGGCTTGACTTCAAAATCGCTTCCGCTTTCCTTAAGCGCCTGCGCGACGGCTTCGGAAAGTCCGCCCGTGCGTCCGAAGCTTCTGCCGTATGGTGAAGCAACGCTGTCAAGCTCACTTTCCTCGAGCTCGGCAATGCTTATATCACGGCTTCTGAAAAGTGCGTAAAGCTCCTCAAAGGTTATGACCGCATCGATGACCTTCCTGTTATCACCGAGATTCAGCTCATCCTTTTTCGCAGTACAGGGACCGACGAAAATGACCTTCGCATCTGGATCGTTCCTCTTTATAAGCTCGCCCGTCGCTATCATCGGCGAAGGGTTGTGCGATACGTATTCTTCAAGCTCGGGGAACTCCTGCCTTATATATGAAACGAAGGCAGGACAGCATGACGAGGTAAGGACGCCCTTCTCCGTCAGCTCCTTCGCCTCGTTCACGGCAACGATATCAGCACCGACTGCCGCTTCGATGACGTGAGTAAAACCGAGCTTTCTGATACCCGAAATAAGCTGACCGCGCTTTGCATAGTTGAACTGACTTGCAAATGCGGGAGCAAGGACTGCGTAAACACTGTGCTTCTTACCGAAATCGCTCTTTTTGATTATATCAACGGCGTCAAGAATAAACGATTTTTCGGAGATCGCACCAAACGGACAGATATATGAGCAAGCACCGCAGGCGATACATTTGTCGTTATCTATCGACGCCGCCTTTGTTTCCGACATCGAAATCGCCTTGACCTTGCACGCAAGCTCGCAGGGGCGCTTGAAGTTCATTATCGCCTGGAACTGGCAAGCACTTGCACATTTTCCGCACTCAACACACTTGCTCTTGTCAATATACGCCTTCTGCTGACGGTCAAAGGAGATCGCACCGTTCGGGCAGACATTCTCACAGCGGTGTGCAAGGCATCCGCGGCAGGCGTTCGTGACCTCGTAACCGCCGACAGGACATTCGTCGCAGGCAATATCGATGACCTCTATTATATTAGGATTCGCCTTGTGACCGCCAATTGCAAGCTTTACTCTCTGACCGAGAATCGCCCTCTCCTTGTAAACGCAGCAACGCATCGTCGGGGTGTTTCCGGGGACGATCTGCTCCGGTATTTCGGTTATGTTTTCAACGAGGGTATTGTTCCAGGCGTTGCGCGCTACATCGCGCAGCACCATAAATTTCAGATGCTGTACTTTAGTGTCAAATTTTCTTGTATTCATCGCTTCCTTATTCCTTTACCGAGTATTCTTTAGGCAAATAATTCGCAATATTCTCTCTCAAAAACTCAATAAACCGCTTTGCGGCAATTGGCAAAAGCTCGTCACTCAAATAGGATATACCGACAGTACGGGTAACCGGCTTTTTTATCGGTACGGTCTTGACTCTATACGAGGCACGATCAAGGATCATCGACGGCAAAATGCTTACGCCGATTCCCTTTTCGACCATAGAGAGGATCGTATGGTCGTCGTGTATACGGTACTTTATATCCGGGGAAATCCTTTCCTTTTCAAAAGCGGTCAGAACGGTATTGACACCGCCCTCGTCGGTAAGGATAAGCGGCTCTGCCGACATTTCCTTAAGCGTTACGCATTCCCTCTCCGCAAGCGGATGTCCCTCGGGGAAAACCGCAAGGAACGAGTCCGACGC
This sequence comes from Eubacteriales bacterium, assembly GCA_045593985.1. GTDB lineage: Bacteria > Bacillota > Clostridia > Oscillospirales > CAG-272 > Colimorpha_A. Next base: position 4,370 of record JAZNXR010000111.1, on the reverse strand, counting down.
TATCGGGATATTCACAAGCCCGTTCGACGCCTCGGGATAAACGAAGCCGAAATCAATGCTTCCGCTTCTTATCTGCTCAGGAAGTGTAGTATTATCCCCCTGCGAAAGAACAAAGCGAATACCGGGATATTCCCGTCCGAAATCGCTCATTGCACCGGGCAGAAGTCTTTGAGACATACTCGAGAAGGTGCCGATGCGCACCTCGCCCGATGAAAGCCCCGTAATTTCCGCAACTCGGTTAAAAAGCTCGTTATGAGAATTGACAAGCTTCTTTACAAAGGGATATAAAGCCTCGCCCTCTCCCGTCAAAAGAGTTTCCCTTCGACTGCGGACAAAAAGCGTCACCGAAAGCTCCTTTTCAAGGGTTCTTATCATCTGACTGACCGCCGCTTGTGTGTATCCGAGGGCTTCTGCGGCGCGGGTAAAGCTTTTGCATTCAACAATTTTACAAAATGCGATATACTTGGTCATAACCGCCTCCGATTATTTCTACTCATATTATACATCTATCATCGCAATTCGTCAATAAACGAAATATGAATAACCGAGTTATTCGAATTTTATCTTGAAAATACAGTAAAATAATTGTATAATGAACATGTATCTTATTACAAGGAGATAAAACATGTTTTGTGAAAAATGCGGAGCAAAGCTTCCGGACGATGCAAAATTTTGCGAAAGCTGCGGAATCAGCACCGAGCCGAAAGCCCCTTCAGCTCCGAGCCCATTCTTGACGGCACTCAAAAAATTCTTTTCCAAAAAAAGAAACGTCATTATTTCAGCCGTTACGCTGTTTTTGCTTATTGCGATAATCGTAACGGTCGCCATAATCGCGTCTCAACCTAAAAAAATCTATGTTGACGATTATTTCCACGTCGTATTCAAGGGCGTTGACGAAAGCGGACGTGCTTATATTGAAATAAGCGAAGCCGAGCAGGAAAAGCTCGTCAGCCTGAACAAAAAGCTTTTCGGGGAGCAAGCCGACGAGGAGTCGATCTTTAAATATATTGAAGCGTCGCTCGACATTCCGTCGAATAAAATCAGCACCCTCAAAAACGGCGATACCGTGAAGCTTAAGCTAAATATCGACAAAAGCATCAACGAGAAAACGGGCGGCAAATACAAGTTCATTCTCCGTAATCAAACCGTTACGGTAAAGGGGCTGTATAAGAAAACGACGCTAAACCTTCTCGATTACATTCAGCCGAGCTTCAAGGGCTATAACGGCTTCGGAAGAGTACATAGTGACGAGCCGACCGTATATAAGCTGATAAACGGCGTTGAAGCGCGAGTGAGCGCAAATCAGAGCGAGCTTCGTATTGAGCTTTACGATTCAAGCGAGAGCTTATATATAACGACAGTCTACGCACAGCTCGACCGATACAGCGTTCTCTTTAACGGAGATAAAATCAATGCTACCGTAAACGCAGAAAAGGTAATAACAAACGAGCTGTACAGCTCGTTTGCGATCATCCTTTCGTCACAGACGAAGGAATATACCGTCGAGGGCTTAAGCGAGCCTCTGCAATCTAACCTGACCAACCTCGTAAACTTTAACATCAAGGGAAAAAGCTCGGTGGCTGTTCTTGAGCTTGAAACACCGCCTCACATGATAGACGTTGGCGATTACAAGCTCGGATTTTCAAAATCATATGCATCGTATTACCGTGAGTTTACTGTCACTCTTTATGATAAGACGGGCAACTCGCTTGAATCAATAAGCTACCGCACGGATTACTATCAATACATCAAAAACGGTGACAAAATAGTGTTCACCACATACAGCAGCATCGAAGATATAGTTAACCGACACGGAGTATACTTCCCCTCCTCGATCGAGATCAGTGTAACCGATCTTGACGAGCCGTTCAACGCCGATCCCATCTCACGGGGAAGCTTCATTTTCACAGGCTGTAACGGTTACGGAGGCTTCCGTTTTGAGCTTCCCGAGGATAAGTCTATTTATGTCACCGATGACGGCAAGTACACAGTTAAGCTCTCTCTGAACGAAACGAGTTATGAATATATTGTCACCGTCGTGATTGCAGATGAAAACGGCAGAAATTTTGCAACCTTCAATTACGAATGTTATAAGAGCACTAACCTTAAAAACGGCGACAAGATATACTTTATCTGCTCCGAAGGACGCTTAGAGCTCTGCACATACGTTGAGGAGTACGAAATCTATTTCCCGTACGAGGTGATCGTCACCGCTGACGGTCTTCCCGAGCCTATAACCGTAAATCCCCTCGATAACGTAACCTTCGCATACGCAAAGGACGGAGAGTATGTTAAAATGACTCTCGGCTTAAAAGAGAAGGTAATAACAGTCGGGGAGAATACGATCGAGCTTTCACTTGAAAACACCACCTCCTGGGGAAACGAATATACGAAGGTCAAGGCAACCGTTAAGGATAAGGACGGCAAAGCCGTCGGAGCCTGCACCTATCAGTTCCGTGTAAATAATCACACGGACGGAAGCAGCGTTTTCCCATCCTGCGACCTCTCGCAAAAGGAAAGCATCGCCGCCGCAACAGGCATCGTTCTGGAAGCTAATGACTTCTTTGTGATCGCAAGCTCAAAATAAATAGTAGATCCCTCTCCAAAATCGGAGAGGGATTTTGCTTTTTTACTTGACAAAAGGAGAATAATCTGTTATACTACCACCATCAACACGAGAAAACGGAGGATTTTTTTAACCATCATGGACAGTGACAGTGATAATTGTAACTGCGACCGAAGTATTATGATAAGACGTAGCATATCCATTCCGAGAGGCGGCATGGGTGTGCTTTTTTGCGCTTATTTTTCGGCAGTCAAAAATAACGCGGAGGTGAGCTTCTGATGGAAACGATACATTATGTATACATTGGGATAATGCTGTTCTGCGTTATGATGTCTGCATATTTTTCGGCAACCGAAACCGCTTTTTCGTCTCTCAACAGAACGAAAATAAGAACTCTCGTCGAAAAAGGAAACAAAAAAGCAAAGCTCGTAAACAAGCTTATTGATAATTACGACGCGCTCATTTCTACTATCCTTATCGGAAACAACATAGTAAATATTGCCTGCGCATCTCTCGGCACGATGCTGTTTGTCGATCTGATAAATGACAACGATCTCGGCGCAACGGTATCGACTGCAGTCGTAACGATCGTTGTGCTCATTTTCGGAGAGATAACCCCGAAAAGCATTGCGAAGGATAACCCGGAGAAGTTCTCTATGTTCTCCGCCCCCCTTATCCGCACGCTCATCTTCATTTTCACTCCCCTTAATATTATTTTCTCGGGCTGGAAAAAGCTCGTTTCGAAGATATTCAAGGTCGAAAGCGACACGAAGATGTCGCAAGAAGAGCTTTTGATGCTTGTCGAAGAGGTTGAGGAGGACGGTTCTATCGACGAGGACGAAAGCAGCCTGCTCAAAAATGCAATAGAGTTTTCCGAGCTTAAAGCAGAAGATATTCTTACTCACCGTGTCGATATCGAGGCTGTCAGCACCGAGGACACAAAGGAAGAGGTCGCAAGAATATTTACCGAAACCAAGTTCTCTCGCCTCCCCGTTTATGAAGAAACGATCGACCGCATCGTCGGTATAATCCACCAAAAGGATCTCTACTTCGGCCCCGGCCTTACCGACAAGCCGATAAGCGAGATAATGACCGCTCCCATATTCGTTCTGAAAAGCGAGCCGCTGAGCGAGCTTCTCCGACTCCTTCAGGAGAACAAGTCTCACGTTGCAGTCGTTCTCGACGAATACGGCGGCACTCTCGGAATAGTAACTCTTGAGGATATCCTTGAGGAGCTGGTCGGTGAAATTTGGGACGAGCATGACGAGGTGACCGAGGAATATAAGAGCATAGGTGAAAACCTCTGGCTTATAGATTGCCTTGAAAACCTCGATGACTTTGCTAAATTCTTTGAGATCGATATCGAATCGGAAAGCATTTCCGTCGGCGGTTGGGTAATGGAGCAAATGGGAAAAATCCCCGATGTAAACGATGGATTTGAGTACGACAACGTATCCGTTACAGTCACAGAGCTTGACGGTCAGCGAGTTTCGCAAATAAAAATACTCATCACCCCCAAGCCTGAGGAAGACGAAGAAGAATAATAAATATCCCCCCGCATAGCGGGGGGTATTTCATTTTCGGGCGTAGCCCTGATCCTTGTGGCTGCGCACAAGTGCGCTTTAGTCCCACCTGCCAGCCATGCATTGGATACTTACTACCCGTAAACGGGTTTCGATCTTGGCCTCCCTTGTGTAAAGGGAGCTGTCAGCGAAGCTGACTGAGGGATTGTAAGAAGTTAGAAAAGCTTATATACAATCCCTCCGTCATTTGCTTTGCAAATGCCACCTCCCTTTACACAAGG
>JAZNXR010000110.1:0-5493 GCA_045593985.1 Eubacteriales bacterium | reverse complement strand
TCAAACTGTTTTCCATTATTTACCGTTCACCTCATCCCAGGTCTTACGAAGAGTATAGAGCATTTCCTCTGCAGCAGCCTCGGGATCTGCAGCCTTCATAACGCCGCTGGTACAGCCGGTAGCCTGAGCGCCTGCTCTGATAACGTTTGCAACGTCGTCGGGACCGGAGATGCCTGCGCCCTGAAGAACCATAATGTCGGGATTTATAGCGCGAACCGCAGCAATCGTATCACGGACGTAGCCCATATCACTTGCTACACCGGTACCGATAAGCTCGGTAGGCTCGGCAACGATAAGGTTAGGAGCAAGAAGAGCAACCTGCTTTATCTCCTCAACAGAGTCAGCGCAAACGATAGTAGCAAGACCAACCTCATCCGCTCTTGCAATAGTTGCCTTGATCTCATCAAGAGTAAGCTTCTTTTCAGCATGGTTAAGCATAACGCCAACAGCGCCTGCCTCCTTAACTGCCTCTGGAAGAACCGAGCCAAGTCCGCGTCCGGGAACGAGAGCATCCATATGCTGAGCATAAATGTGAACTCTTTCGGTGTTCTCGGCAAGGAGTCTGATGTCGGTGTACTGAGGAGTAAGAATAACGTCAAGATCATACTTTATAGCGATCTTATCAACCGCTTTAGCAAGCTTGAGCATTCTCTCGCCCCACATAAAACACTTGGGACCAATTTCGAAATAAGGTGCTTTAATTTTGTAATTCTTTAACATCTTTTTCGCCTTTCTATGTAAAATAATTTTATAATCTATTCTCTGCTTTGAAATATCATATCAATTCAAGAGTTTATCCAATTTGCAATAGGATTCATACGCCTTTGTATAGTCCGCACCGGTAGGCTCGTAAGTACGTTTAACCTTAACCACGGAGTCGACAGCCTCCTTAAGCGAAGCAAAATCACCGATACCGACAGCAGCCGCAAGAGCCGAACCGAGACACGCGGTTTCGCTCTCCGAAAGAGTTTTAAGAACCTTACCGGTTACGTCAGACTTGATAGTAGACCAAAGGGGGCTTGATGCTCCGCCACCGGTAATACGAATTTCCTTAATAGCATCCTCTCCAACATACTCAAGGTTCTGCTTTAAGGTAAACGCAATAGCTTCCATTATCGCTCTTGCAAAATGAGCGCGTGTATGAGAAAGATTAAGTCCGGAGAAAGACGCTCTTGCATCGGGGTTATATTTCGGCATTGTTGAACCTGTAAAGTAAGGAAGCATCGTAAGTCCGTCGGAGCCGGGAGCAATCTTTTCAGCAAGCTCGTCAAGCTCACGGAAGGAGAAATTCTCAGCAAAGTTGTTTTTAAACCACTTAAGAGCCATTCCGGCAGTAGACGACCAAAGTATCAAGCAATATTTTCCGTCGACCGCATGAAGATGACAAGGAATAATGCTATCGGGATTGTATTTCGGCATCTTATCTGTCATAACGCAGATAGCCATAATAGTACCGGTCATCTCGCTTATTCTCGTTTCATCCGAAACACCTGCGCCCAGCGTACCGGCAATCTGGTCGAGCATACCGCTTACAACCTTTATTCCCTTGTATTCACCGACAACAGTGGCAGTTTTCCTAACCTCGGGAAGCAGTTTAGCATCGATTCCGATAAAATCAAGCATATCCTGCCACCAGCCGCCGTTAACCACGTCATAATAAATTGTAGACGACTGAATAGTCGGCTCGGTAACAAAATTGCCAGAAAGACTGTAAAGGATGTAATCCTCAAGCATAAATATCTTTTTTACCTTTGCAAACACAAGAGGCTCCTTGTTCTTAAGCCAAAGGACCTTTGAAGCAGGCCATCCCGCAGTAATTTCAGGCTGACCGGTTACGTTATACACAAGTTCGTTGCCAAACCTTGCCTTTATAGCGTCCGCTTCCTCTGTTGCCCTGTTATCAAGCCAAACGATCGCAGGATAAACAGGCTTGCCGCACTCATCGGTAAATATCAGAGTCTCGCCCTGAGTATCGATCGAAAGCGCGTCGATTCCACCGCATTCAAGAGCAAGCTCGTCAACCACAGACTTGCACATCTCAACGTATTTCAAAGCATCAAATTCAATATATCCGGTTACGGGGTCGGTATCAAGGGTGTAGTCCACGTTACGAAGCGCCAGTCGATTGCCATCCTTGTCAAACACAGCCGCTTTCATCGACGTAGTTCCGATATCAATTCCAAGATATTTCTTATTCGACGTCATATTTCTCCTTTTTCGAAAGGTCAAAATGAAATTCCGAAGTTTCGTTTTGCTTTCGTTTGCCGTTTGATTTCATTATTTATATCATATCACATTTTAGCGAAATTGTCAAGATATTATAATAAATATGTAATAATAAATTAATATCCTATTGCCTTTTTTATTTTTTTATGTTATAATGAATAAAAAAAGCGAGGAGAACGCTATGCAGCTTAGTACCGAGGATAGACGCGCGCGAATTGCCGCAAAAATTCACGAACACGGCAAAATTAAGGTTTCAGAGCTTAGCGAAGAATATAATACGTCAGAGGTTACAATCCGAAAGGACCTTGAAGCTCTTGAAGCTCAAGGGCAGCTAAAAAGAGTACACGGCGGCGCTGTCGGTCTTAACAAGCTTTACATAGACATGGACCTCAGCGAAAGATATATGACGAATTCCGGCGCAAAGAAAACCCTCGCAGAGCTTGCATCCGAGTTTGTTGAAGACAACGATACGATTTTTATGAACGCCGGCACAACGCTGACCTACGTTTTAAGAGCTATCAGAAACAAAAAGAACATTAACCTTGTGACTAATTCCGTACAAAATGCTACTGAAGCTGCGCTCTACCCTTCCTTCAATGTTATTCTCCTCGGCGGTGAGCTGGATTCAAAGTATCAATTCACACACGGAACGGATGCAGAACGTCAGCTTGAAAACTATCATGCCGCAAAATGCATTTTATCGGTTGACGGGATAAGCGCAGACGCGGGATTGACTCTTTACTATTCCAACGAAGCACCTTTGGCTCGCAAAATGATCGAATCCTCTTCAAAAACCATCGTAGTAGCCGACAGCACAAAGATTGGAAAAGGAGTTTTTGCAAGAATTACAGACGCTGCAAAAACAGATTTTTTAGTCACTAATCCTTCTGAAAACAAAAAAGAACTTCTTGCTTTACAAAAGCTCGGAGTTAAGATATATACAACCGACGACTAAACGTTTTTTTATACAAATTGTGTTCAATTTTGTACACAACGTAGTTTTAAATGTATTATAATTAAGTTGCAGTTTTGTTGTATTTTAATTTCGAAAGGATTTTGATATGAAAACGGCAATTGTTAATACATTTATCGTTATGCCCGATCATCTGATTCCCGACGGCACTATTGTTATAGAGAATGGAAAGATCGTTGATTTTGGCAAAAAAATCGATACATCCGGAATGAAAATCTTTGATGCCAAAGGGGCTTATACAGGTCCCGGACTTATTGATATTCATACTCACGCAGCTAATCTTATTCGTTTTCAAAACGAGCCTTATGAGCCTTCGGCATATCTGCTGAAGCACGGTGTAACAGACGTACTTGCAGCTACAAGTTACAGCCGAAGCGCAGAACAGCTTGTTGGGGATATTAAGGTTATAAAAGAAGCCATAAAATCCGGCAAAGCGCCTAATCTTATCGGAATTTACATGGAAGGTCCTTACCTCAACGTAAATTTTGGTGCAGGACGGGTTAATCACCCCTGGGCACCCACGGTCGCTCTTGAAAGATTCAAGGCAGTTGTCGACGAAGCGCTTGAAGTTACGAAAATATGGTGTATTGCTCCGGAGCGAGAAAACATCGATGAATTTATAAGTTACGTAAAATCAAAAGATCCAAACGCCCTGTTTGCTTGCGCTCACAGCGAAGCTGAGCCTTGGATGATCGAGAGACTCATTCCTCTCGGACTTTGCGATATAACTCACCACACCAACGCAACCGGAACTCTTCAAAAATATCCCGAATGCAGAACGGCGTGTGTTGACGAAACCGCCCTTTACAACGACAAGCTCTACACCGAGCTTATATGCGACAAAGTAGGTATCCACGTTGAGCCTTATATACTTCGTCTTACCAAGAAAATCAAGGGCGATGACAAGATCATTCTTATTTCAGATTCTACTGATACAAAGGGGCCGATTCCGAAAAAAGGGGATTATTCCGAGGCAGACGATATAAACTTCGATTTTGAAGGCGAAATTTCAGGCACTAAATTCACCCTTTCGGACGCCTGTCGCAATATGATGATACATACCGGAGCATCCCTTTGTCAAGTGTTTAAATACGCATCAACGAACCCCGCTACTATGCTCGGTCTTAACGACAGAGGCGTTATCAGAAAAGGAAACAAGGCAAATCTTGTAACGGTTGACCACCTATTCAATGTAAAATCTGTTTATCTGAACGGAGAAAAAGTTAGATAATCCAAATAATAATATATAAGGAGAGAAAAGAAATGAATTTCATTACCGATCCCGCAACCAAGTTTGACTTCCAGCCTCACGAATTCGTTCCTTTCAAGGACAAGAAGGTTTGCGAATACGTTCGTAGCCTCAGCGGCAAGGATCTCGAAAAGAGAGAAGCTTGGTGGCACCCCGAGTTTGAAGTAAAGGTTATGATGAACCCCCATCCCGTTCTCATCTCTACCCTCTTCACCCGTCTTAAGGCGGCTTCCGAAGCAGGCAAATCCTTCACTATGATTCTCGGTAACCCTGAGCCTGACACCTACATTCCTCTTGCTCAGCTTATCAACTACTTCAAGGTTGACTGCTCCAAGGTACACCTTGTTGCAGAGGACGAGTGGGCTGACGAAAACGGCAACATCGCTCCCATCACCTACGAAGCAGGCTTCGCTCACTCTATGATCAAGTATCTCTACTACCAGATCGACGAGAAGCTCAGAATGCCTATGGAGAACGTTCACTTCCCCACCAACGCTAACAACAAGGATTACTCCAAGTTCAACGACGACATTACCGAGGGTACCGGCGCTGACATCGCTTCTACTTCTCCCGGATGGGCAGGTCACATGGCATTCGTTGACCCCATTCCCGAGTTCATCGGTTCCGGCGATATCGAAGAGTGGCTCAACCAGCCCGCACAGATCGTTAAGCTTCACCCTATGACCATTATGCAGAACTCCCTTAACGGTACGTTCGGTCAGTCCGGTGATATTGCAAACGTCCCTCCCTGCGCTGCAACCATCGGTCCTCTTGACGTAATGCGCGCTAAGGAAAGAATTGAGGTTCACGCACTTGCAACCTGCGGCACCTTCTCCTCTTGGCAGAGAATGACCAGCCGTCTTTGCACACATGGTCCTATCACACCTTATCTCCCCAGCACAATGCTTCAGACAAAGAAGACCCAGGTTTACATCTCCGAAGAGCTTGCTGCTCCCTTCGAGTGCTGGGAAAAGGTTGGTTATTAATCAATTGCTACAAAAAAACACCTGCTTTTTTTGCAGGTGTTTTTCTTTATAACGAAAGG